>DAORKI010000089.1:0-15161 GCA_035439485.1 Bacteroidia bacterium | reverse complement strand
ATGGTGAATTTTTGAATGGTGAATTTTTGAATGGTGAATTTTTGAATGGTGAATTATGAATGGTGAATTATGAATGGTGAATTTTTTGAATGGTGAATGGTGAATGGTGAATGTTTGAATGATGAAGGGTGAAAGATGAATTATGAATGGTGAATTTTTGAATAGTCGATGGTGAATTTTTGAATGGTGAATTATGAATGGTGAATTTTTGAATGGTGAATGGTGAATTTTTTGGATGGTGAATTTTTTGAATGGTGAATTATGAATGGTGAATTATGAATGGTGAATTGTGAATGTGGGGTTTTGAATGGTTTGGTTGAGAATATTGGTCAATCATTGGCTATAATATTTATAAATTAAAATGTTGAATTATTTATTATCAATTTTATTTGGGCGTTTGTCCCCTCAAAAAAGAGGGAACACCGGGCTATTCGCTGCAATTTTTTTGGCATACCAAAAAAGATTTCCGCTGCTATCCCTAACGCAATTTTCTATTCCTAAAATCATTTATACATCCCTCAATAATAAAAACACTAACTTAAAATAAAATGAAAAAAATTATCTCCCTACTTACTATTTTCTTTAGTATTGTAAAGCTAAACGCAGCAGTGCTATTGGTGAACAATCTTGCTGGCGGCCCTGGGCAATATGCACAAATAAATGCCGCAATAACTGCAGCAAATCCGGGCGACACCATCTATGTGAGTGGAAGCAACATTGTTTACGCTGCCTTCAACATCACCAAAGATAGCATCACCATTATTGGTCCAGGTACTTATAGTGATAAACAAAACGCTTTTCCTGCAAACATTAACGGATTTACATGTGATAATAATTTGTCGCACATCAAAATAAAAGGACTACTACTTAGTGATGATGCCAACTTTGCAGGAACAGCTAATATTTCACATCTAGAATTGATTGGCAATGCATTTTCTACAACTGCTGGTTACATTAATTTTAATGGCGCATCTAATTTTTCATTCATTAATATAGCTAATAATATTTTTACATTGTCCAATAATGATATTATTGATTTTGTTAACTCATCTGGCTTTAGTAATGTAATAATTCAAAACAATATACTTTTTGGTTCCATAAGAAGTTTAAATGCGCCTAATTCTGTGGTTAACAACAACATATTTATAAACATTTTAAATGCTTTTGATGATTTTGGTGCATCATTTTTTTCAAATGTCATGATAAAAGATAATATTTTTTACAAATCACATCCTACAAATAACACTTCAGGATGTACATTTCAAAATAATATTAGCTACAGCCCAACCATAACCTATCCTTTAATGGGAGGTACTGGCAATATTGATAATACTGATCCACTTTTCATAAATGCACCAACAGGAGGATATACCACAGCCTTTAATTTTCATTTACTTGCTGGCTCACCAGCCATTGGCGCTTCATCTATTGGCGATGATATAGGTTATTATGGTGGTTCTTTTTTAAAAACAGAAACTGGCGAAACCTTAAATATGCCTGTTATTAGACTAATGGATGTACAAAATCAAAATGTTCCTCAAAACGGAAATGTAAATGTAAAAGTGAAAAGCACTAAATCTAGAACCAATTAACATCATTCGCAGCTCTTAAAAAATTAATGAAAATGAAAACTAAGTTTAAATTTTTAATTCTTTATAGTATATGTTCCTTTTATGCATTTGCAGGAAAATACACTGTAAATACAAACTTAACTCCAGGCCAATTTACTAACATAAATACCGCAATTAATTCAGTTAATAACGGAGATACAATTTATGTTTTGCCTCCCTATAATAATTCGGATGTTACCATCACTAAAAGTGTTACGCTAATTGCACTTGGAAGTCATGCTGATGTGCAGAACTCTATGTCAACATTAGTCAATAATGTTGTTGTTGATGCAAATGTTACCAATGTAAGCATTTCAGGATTTAAATTAGGGAATATATTGTTAGGATATAAAAATTCAAACATAATCATTTCAAATTGTTTTATTAACCAAACCATAACATTAGCAGATTCAATTTCTAATATATTAATTCATAATAATATTTTTAATTCCTATGGTGCATATAATATTGTTGGAGCTTCAGGTTCTCCATGTGTATTGCCTGTTAATTTCAATATTTCAAATATTGTCATCCATAAAAATATTTTTAATGGAATAATTACTGGATTAAAAGCAACACCGTCCTTTATTACAAATAACATCTTTTTGGGAAACACTGCATTTTATATTCCTTCCTCTTGTAATTATGAAATCGATTTTGCTTATATAAGAAATAATATTTTTTATTCAGCCGAACCAAGTGGTTCTGGCCAAAATTGTATTGTCCAAAATAATATTACTTATCATCCTAATGTAGCCCTTAACCCATTACCAGGAAACGGAAATTTGGATAATGTGAATCCACTATTTGTAAATTATCCTTCAACAGGTGGTCCATTTGATTGGAATTTTAATTTTCATTTACAATCAACTTCGCCAGGGATTGGAGCAGGCACTGATGGAACCAATATTGGAATTGAAGGCGGCATGTTTGGTTCCAGCTTTCAAGGTGAAACTTTGGGTTTCCCTGTGATTCGGAAAATGAATGTCCAAAATTTTAATGTTCCTTTAAATGGGAATGTGAATGTGAATGTGCGAAGCACTAAGGCAAGAGAAAATTAATTGCTATTTTACAGATACAATATATAATTATTATGAAAAAACTAATTACACTTTTATTCATCCTTATCAGTTACAATAGTTACAGCCAAAGTATTGTACGCGGAGAATATTTTTTTGATACGGATCCGGGCATAGGAGCTGCAACCAACTTTACATTTGGTTCTGTAACCGATAGTGTTGAAACAACTTTGAGTATTCCAACTAATGGATTAAGCCTAGGATTGCATGTACTATACCTACGCACGTTGAATGACAGCGGGAGTTGGAGCCTGAGCGAAGCACGCATGTTCAACATCATTAATCAAACATCCAATACAAGTATAGCCACTGCCGAATATTTTTTTGATACCGACCCCGGTGTTGGTGCTGGAACTGCTTTATCAGTTGGTACAGCAGCCGACTCAGTTGAATTTAATCCGCAAATCACCACTAATGGAATAAGCAACGGTTTGCACGTACTTTACATTAGAACAAAAAATACCGATGGCGTTTGGAGTCTAAGTGAACCTCGTATGGTAAATGTAATTTCAAGTTCAGCAAATAATCCAATTGTAGCTGCCGAATACTTTTTTGACACCGACCCAGGCGTTGGACTTGGTGGTCCTCTTACGGTTGGAACAGCTGCCGATTCGGTAGAGTTTTTCTCTCAAATTTCTGCTGTAGGCCAAACTTTAGGTTTACACGTATTGTATATCAGAACAAAAAATACTTCAGGCGTATGGAGTTTAAGTGAACCACGCATGGTGAACATTATTCAAAATGTACAAAATCAAAATATTATTGCTGGCGAATATTTTATTGATAATGATCCAGGCATAGGTTTAGCTTATCCATTTAACACAGGCGCCCCTTCTGATAGTATTGAAGTAATTCGAACTTTGCCATTTGTAAACACTTTATCTATTGATACGCATTATGTGTTTATGCGCACTAAAAATAATGCTGGGGTATGGAGTTTATCGGAAGGAAGAATGATTGTTGCTTTCCCTTGCGTACCAAGCGCCACAATTACCAACCCTTCTGACACTGTTGCCTTTTGTAGTGGCAACCCAATCACGCTTACTGCCGACAGCACTGGTGCCTATGGTTATTTATGGAGTACTGGCGACACAACACAAACCATACAACTTGATACTGGTGGTGTTGTAACAGTGGAAGTTTTTGATGCATTTGGATGTAGTGCCATCGATACCATTTACAGTAATTTAGGAGTGAGCCCAGCCTTTGCTAATTGTACCGATATCACTCTAAATGCCGATAGCGGACAATGTGGCGCCATCGTTAATTTTAATGCACTTGGTTTATCAGGAAACCCTTTTCCCATTGTAACCTATAACCAAAATCCTGGTACATTTTTCCCTGTAGGAACAACATCCATTAACGCATCTGCTACAAATACCTGTAGCACCGAAACTTGTAACTTTAATGTGATTGTTATTGATAACCAATTGCCAACTATCACTGCTCCACCAGCCGCTAACCTGTCATTGAGTGGTACCAGTTGCAGTATCACAAATCCCAATTTGGGAACCCCAGTAACTAATGATAATTGTGGTACTTTCACGGTAAATAACAATGCACCAACTGAATTTTTCCCAGGCTCAACTTTGGTCACTTGGACTATTAATGATGGTAACGGAAACACGGCTTCCGCAAATCAAATAGTGAATGTAAATGGTAATGTTAATTTTGGCATAGCACTTAATGCAGCCTCTACTAATTTAGCCAATGCGCCTATGCAAGCAAGCTTCACCAATGGCACCCCTAACTTGAGTAGTTATAATTTCATTTGGTATTTTGGTGATGGCACCATGCTACCTAGTAACGCTTCTAATGTCACACATACCTATAATTTTAATGGTGTATATAATGTGTCTTTAGTAGCTATAAATTCAAATGGCTGTTCTGATACATTGATTTTGAACAATTATATCACATGCACTGGAGATAGCGCCAATAACTGCAATCATACCGTTTCTACTAACCCAAGTGGGATAGTGAATGCATGTATAGGTAGCACTGTGCCAATCAATAGTAACACAAATTTAAGCAATGCCATTTACCAATGGAACAGAAATGGCGTTATTATTAGCGGTGCTTCACAACCTGAGTATTATGCTACACAAGACGGAAATTACACCTTGACCGTTTTTAACGCCCAAGGTTGCCCTATAACTAGCACTGTGGTGCAAATAAATTATAACTTACCCAGTAGCCTTGCTCCTACTATTACTGCAACCGGAAACCCAGGTCCTTGTGGCAATGTAAATATGGTGTTAACTGCAAATGGCTCTTTTACTAATTATCTTTGGAGTAATGGACAAACTGGAAATAGCATTAATGTAACGCAGGGTGGTACATACACTGTTACTGGACAATCTCCTGCTTGTGATGCAGTTTCATTGCCTTTTGACATTGTAGGAAGTAATGCTCCTGTGCCGCCTATTTGCATGGTTACGGTAGATGAAACTGATAATAAAAACATCATCATTTGGGAAAAACCAATTACCGATTTAATTCAAAATTTTGTGATTTTACGAGAAGAGATAAATAATCCTGGGGTTTATACTCAAATTCATAGTCAAGATTATGTGACTTTAAGTGAGTTTAAAGACACAGGTTCTTATGCCGACCAAAGAGCCTACCGTTATAAAATTGCTGTGGAAGATACGTGCGATGGTTTTACTGTGCCATCTAACGCACAAAGAAGTATGCATTTAGATGTAACACAAGGCAACAGCGTTCTAGCAAGGTCATTAAATTGGAACGTATATCAAGGGCAACCTCAAGCATACACACATTATTTAATTTACAGAGAAACTGCTCCAGGTAATTTAAATTTGCAATTGATTGATTCGGTTGCTAGTTCACAAACATGGTATTCCGATAATTCACTTAGTAATTTAAATGACACTTTACGTGCCTATATGATTGCCTACAGAATTACCACTCCATGTGTTTCAAGTAGGGCTACAAATCAGTTGTGTCAAAGCAATGTAACAAGTGCCGAATTTGTAGTGGTTGATGGTATTCATAACATCAGTCATAATGAGTTTGATTTTAATATTTATCCCAACCCTAATCATGGTCAGTTTGTGATTTCAATTGCAAGTCCAATAAAAGGTAAAACTATTCAAGCCAAAGTGCATAATGCATTGGGTACACTTATGAATGAGTACAACTTAATGTCAACAAAAAATATTCAAATGGATTTAAGTAGTTTACCTAATGGTGTTTATTTTGTTAGCCTTAGTGATGCTAATTACACTAAACAGCAACGCGTAGTGATAGTAAGGTAATTTGAACTAATAATTATAACTATGAATTTAATTGATTTAAAATTATATCAAAAAATAAGTCTTTGTATTGGCGCACTTTTTTTATTCAGCTTTTGCAAACTGTATTCGCAAAATGTGTTTATACCAGATGCCAATTTTAAAAACGAGCTAGTTGGCAATCCTTTAATAAATACTAACCTTGATGCTGAAATTCAAGTAAGTGAAGCCATTGCATTTACTGGTTATATGGATGTAATTGCTCAAGGTATAAACGATTTAACAGGAATTGAAGCATTTGTAAATCTTACTGGTTTAAATTGCTCTGCCAATTCACTTGATACCTTAGATGTAACCAGCAATGTGGCTTTAGTTGATTTACGTTGCGTAGGTAATAACTTAACCGGTATAGAAATTTCATATTGTCCGAACTTAAAAAAATTATATTGTTGGAACAATAATATTACAAGTATAAATTTTGCCGATAACCCCAATATAGATACTGTTGATTGCTCCTATAATTTAATAGGTTCACTTGACTTAGATGCGAATCAAGACCTAAAATATATTGATTGTTCTTTCAACCAAATCAGCACATTAGATTTATCCAATAACCAACTGCTAACTGCCATTGGATGCAGTAACAATATGCTTTCCAGCTTAAATATTCAAAATGGAAATAATATCAATTTAACGTATTTCAATGCCATCAACAATCCTAATGGCTTGTGCGTCAAGGTTGATGATGTAACGCAAATGACCAACGATTGGCCCAACAACATAGATGTTGGATCAAATTACAGTGTGACCTGCGGGCCTTGCACAATCAATATTCCTGATGCAAATTTTAAAAATGCATTGCTCAATAATTCAACAATAAATACAAATGGAAATGGCGAAATTGAGTGTTCTGAAGCTGCAGCATATAATGGAGTAATCTTTGTTCAAGGCTCAAACATTAGTGACTTAACAGGAATTGAATCATTTACAAATATTACCCAATTAAATTGTAGCTCAAATCAAATTAACAGTGTTGATTTGAGCGCTTTAACTTCTGTAAATTTTATCAATTTCCAAAGCAATAATTTAACTGCTATTGTATTGCCTGTAAGTACCAGTTTAAATGAAGTGTTAGTGGCTAATAATCAATTGGGCAGCATTGATTTAAATGGTATTTCATATTTAACATACCTTGATTGTGCGAATAATTTGTTAAGTAGTTTAATGGTAAACACCAATAATAATTTACAATACCTTTTTTGCGATAATAATTCCATTAACGATTTAGATTTGATTAATAACAGCGCATTAATTCAATTAGGTTGCACTTACAACCAATTGAGCAATATCAATCTTCAAAATGGGAACAATAACAACCTTACTTTTTTTGATGCAAAATTTAATCTTCCTCTAACTTGTGTTCAAGTGGATGATGTGGCTTTTATGAATGCCAATTTTGCAGGTTCCATTGATGCAGGAGCTAATTATAATACTTCATGTAGTGCGTGTGTTGTAAGCATTCCCGATGTAAATTTTAAAAATGCTTTACTAGCAAATCCATACATTAATACCAATTCCGACAACGAAATTCAATGTGCCGAAGCCGCAGCTTTTACCGGTTATCTCAATGTTCAACTTTCTAATATTGCTGACTTAACTGGAATTGAAGCGTTCATTTCAATTGACTCACTCAATTGCAGTAGTAATCAATTAACCAATTTAAACCTATCTTCAAATACTGAATTAATCTTTATACAATGTTTTGGAAATCAATTAAGCAGTTTAAATATTTCAGGTCTCGCAAATCTCCAAGTGCTTTATTGTTATTTAAATAATATCACCAGCTTAGATTTAAGTACCAATTCCTCATTAATTGTGCTAAACTGTAACGCCAATCAACTAAGTAACCTTAATACAAGTGCTAATCCAAATCTAATTTCAATTGGTTGTGGAAGCAATCAATTAACAAGCATAAATGTTTCGGCTAATCCTTTGCTAACTACTTTTGGTTGCAACAATAATCAAATATCCAGTTTAAACTTACAAAATAACCCGCTTATAGGTACTTTAGGTTGCGATAATAATAATATTAGTTATTTAGACTTATCAAACCTAACTCAACTCGATGACTTAGGTGCTTCAAATAATCAATTAACCTACCTCAATATTCAAAATGGGAACAACATCAATTTTCAAGATTTTGATGTGACTGGAAATCCTAATTTAACCTGTATTCAAGTTGATGATGTTAATTTCATGAACAATAATTTTTTACCTTATATTGATGTTACTGCTTCATTCAGTACAGCCTGCGCTGCTTGTGTTATCAATATTCCTGATGCAATTTTTAAAAATGCATTGCTCAACAATCCTGCTATAAATACCAATGCCAACGCTGAAATTGAATGTACTGAAGCTGCAAATTATACTGATACCATTTATGTTGCCAATTTAGGAATAAACTCGCTTGCTGGAATTGAAGGTTTTTTAAATATTACTGGACTTGTTTGCAATTTAAATAACCTTGATACGCTTGACCTATCAAGTAATACTGAACTACTTTTTGTACACTGTTATGATAATCAAATAAATTTCTTAAATGTTTACAATTGCACACAATTAAATAAACTATGGTGCTCAAACAACAATATGGATTATATAGATGTTTCCAATAATTATTTATTAGAAGAATTTGCATGCTTCAACAATAATTTTACTTCCATTGATGTAAGTTCAAATACTGCGCTGCGTGATTTCAGATGCTCATTTAATCAACTTACCTCAGTGGATTTGATGTATAATCCTATGATTGAACTCTTGTATTGCGGAAATAATATTATAAATTCTCTCGACTTGAGTTATAATTCATTATTGGTTGAACTTGACTGTGGACCAAATCAATTAACCAATTTAGATTTAAGCGCAAATTTAAATCTTGAAATTTTAGAGGCTGGTAATAACAATCTCACAAGCTTAGATTTGAGTAATAATCCTTCCATGACGGTCATTTATTGTAACCTAAATGAGCTTACTGCCCTTAATATCCAAAATGGAAATAACAATAATCTAAATGGATTCAGTGCCCTTAACAATCCAAATTTAACTTGTATTCAAGTTGATGACGCCACCTTTATGAACAACAATTGGTCAAATGCTAAACCTGCTGCTGCATCCTACAGTGTAAATTGTTCGAGTGGAAACTGTCCTCCAATTCCAATCAATTTTGCAGCTGGATCAACGCTTATCACCAATTCTCCAATGAATGCTTCATTCTCAAACAGCACACCTAATTTATCAAATTATAATTTTGTTTGGTATTTTGGTGATGGCACTATGCTTCAAAGTAGTGCTGCAAACGTAAACCATACTTATTATTTTAATGGTATATACAGTGTGTCGTTAGTGGCAATAGATTTAAGTAATGGATGTACCGATACTTTAGTGATGAATAATTACATTACATGTAGTGGTACAACAGCAAACAGCTGTAATCATACGGTTTCTACTAACCCAACTGGGATAGTGAATGCATGTATAGGTAGCATTGTGCCAATCAATAGCAATACAAATTTAAGCAATGCCATTTACCAATGGAACAGAAATGGCGTTATTATTAGCGGTGCTTCACAACCTGAGTATTATGCTACACAAGACGGAAATTACACCTTGACCGTTTTTAACGCCCAAGGTTGCCCTATAACTAGCACTGTGGTGCAAATAAATTATAACTTACCCAGTAGCCTTGCTCCTACTATTACTGCAACCGGAAACCCAGGTCCTTGTGGCAATGTAAATATGGTGTTAACTGCAAATGGCTCTTTTACTAATTATCTTTGGAGTAATGGACAAACTGGAAATAGCATTAATGTAACGCAGGGTGGTACATACACTGTTACTGGACAATCTCCTGCTTGTGATGCAGTTTCATTGCCTTTTGACATTGTAGGAAGTAATGCTCCTGTGCCGCCTATTTGCATGGTTACGGTAGATGAAAATGATAATAAAAACATCATCATTTGGGAAAAACCTGTAACAACTGCAATTGATAGCTTTATTGTATTGCGTGAAGAAATCAACGCACCTGGTATTTTTACTCAAGTAGGTACATTAGGATATTTGGAGTTGAGTGAGTTTAAGGATTTCAGCTCTGATGCCAATGAACGAGCCTACCGTTATAAATTGGCTGTTAAGGATACTTGCGAAGGCATTACCATTCCTTCTACGGAACAGCGTAGTATGCATTTAGATGTTGCACAAGGTAACAGTGTACTAGCAAGATCACTAAATTGGAATGTATATCAAGGGCAACCTCAAGCATACACGCATTATTTAATTTACAGAGAAACTGCTCCAGGTAATTTAAATTTGCAATTGATTGATTCAGTTGCCAGCTCACAAACTTGGTATATTGATAATTCGCTCAGCAATTTAAATGATACATTACGTGCCTATATGATTGCTTATAGAATTACTTCTCCATGCGTTTCAAGTAGGGCTGTAAACCAATTGTGCCAAAGCAATGTAACAAGTGCCGAATTTGTAGTGGTTGATGGTATAAATAACATCAGAAAAAATGACTTTGATTTTAATATTTATCCTAATCCAAGCAATGGGTTATTTAATATTTTACTAATGAACACCAATAACTACAAACAATGGCAAGTAAAAGCAATCAATGTAATTGGTGAAAATACCTATCAAAAAAGTTTTATAGAAAATAAAAACTTGGTTATTGACTTAACAAATTTAGCACCTGGTATTTATACTATTGAAGTGAACAATGGAGTGAATTCAATGCAAAAAAGGGTGGCAATATCTAAATAGTAAATTATTGTTGCATTAATATGATCTAATTAAAATAATTCAGTCATGAGGAAATTAATGTTTGAAATAGTATTCGTAGCTTTACTAATAAATACAGGCTCAATTGCCCAAAATGTAATTATTCCAGATACTGCTTTTTTAGTGCCTTTATTAAATAATCCAGCAATAAATACTAATTCGGATGGATTTATACAAGTTACCGAAGCCAATAGTTATGCTGGTATGTTGGATTTAAACAACGCTGGAATTTCAGATTTAACTGGTATAGAAGCTTTTTTAAACATTACTTCTCTGGAATGTGCATTCAATCAAATTTCTAATGTAGATTTAAGCAGCAACACTTTACTCACCTATTTATCATTAGGTGCAAATCAACTTATAAATATTGATTTGTCAAACAATAATTTACTAACTGAACTAGTTTTGGATGGAAATCAATTAAGTAGTTTAAATATCAATAACTGTCCTTTGCTTCAGTATTTGTACATCAATGGGAATCAAATTACTAATATAGATGTTTCTAGTAATCCTAATTTGATTAATGTAGCTGCAAATTTAAATCAAATTTCAAATTTTAATGGGAATGGATGCAACAATTTATTATACTTAGGGCTTGACGACAATTTACTTAGTAACATACAAATAAACAATTGTACATTATTGTTGGAATTATTCGTCAATAATAACCAATTATCAAACCTGGATGTTAGCTATCATGCAAATTTAGAATGGCTTGAGTGTTATAACAATCAACTTTCGCTTCTTAATACTTCAAATAACAACATGTTAGAAGTTTTGTATTGCAATGACAATCAATTAAGTTCATTAAATTTAGATCAAATGCCGAACTTAATTGAACTCGATTGTAGTAACAATAACCTGAATTATTTAAATATTCAAAATGGGAATAATAATAATTTAGCCACATTTAATGCAATAAACAATCCAAGCTTAACTTGTGTGCAGGTAGATAATGTTGGTAATATGAATAGCCAATGGCCAAATGCAATTGACGCTTCTGCCAGTTACAACACTTTTTGTACAACATGTTTAGTGTCAATACCTGACAATAACTTCAAAAATTTGCTTCTCAATAATACAGCAATAAATACCAATGGTAACAGTGAAATTGAGTGTGCCGAAGCATCAAATTATACCGGTGAGATGGTAATTAACCTTCAAAATATTTATGACCTAACTGGAATTGAAGCTTTTACTTCTTTGGATTCTTTGTATTGTAGTTCAAATTCAATTGTGAGTCTTGATTTATCTGCGAATACTTCATTGAAACTTTTATGGTGTGGAGCTAATGATTTAATCAATCTGGAAATAGGATCTAATACAATGTTAGAAGAATTGCGTTGTAATAATAATGATTTAACTAGTTTAGATGTTTCAGGTTGCACTAATTTAAAACGATTATTCTGTTATAACAACGAAATAACAACACTTGATTTGTCAGGAAATTCTCAACTTGAAATGATAGATTGTAAGAGTAATCTTATAGGTCAGTTAAATCTCCAGAATGGAAATAATACATTAATTTCCTATTTAGAAGCTAGTGATAATCTACCTTTAACTTGTGTTCAAGTAGATGATGTAAATTATTTTAACACTAATTTTTCGGGGAGTATCGATGTTGGTGTTTCCTACAGTACCTCATGCTCAGCATGTGTAGTATACATTCCCGATACCAATTTTAAAAATGCTTTAATATCAAACTCCTTAGTTAATACCAATGCAGATAACGAAATCCAGTGTAACGAAGCTATAGCCTATACCGGTGCTTTAAATGTGAGTAATTTAAACATTGCTGACATTACAGGAATTGAAGCTTTTGTGAATTTAACTGCATTGGATTGCAGCTATAATCAACTTACCTACTTTTATTTAAATATTCCAACGCTCACTACTTTAAATTGTTCGCACAATAATTTGTACAATCATATGGTATATTGTTCCTCTGATTTCAACCTGGATATCAGTTATAATTTTTTTACCTCAGTATCATACAGTGAGCTTGCCACCTTTAATTGTTCCAATAATACAATCACTTCTATCGATGTGACTGCTTGTCCGAATTTAACCGCATTGAATTGTGCTAACAATTTAATTACTACAGCCAATTTATCATACAATGCTAATCTCAATCAAATCAATTGTAGTAATAATTTACTGAATTCTCTTAATGTTCAAAATGGCAATAATTCAAATCTCAATTATTTTAATGCCCTAAACAACCCTAATCTAAACTGCATACAAGTTGATAATTCCAATTTTATGAATAACAATTGGTTTGCTGGAAAAGATCCAATAGCATCATACAGTAATAATTGTTCAAGCAATTTGTGTCAACCTATACCAATTGCATTTAGTGCTCCCAACAGCAACTTAAGTGCAACACCCATGGTTGCTACTTTTAACAATGCTACTCCAAACTTAACTAATTATCAATTTGTTTGGTATTTCGGTGATGGCACCTTTATACAAAGCAATGCACCAACGATTAATCACACATACACTTTTAATGGTGTTTACAGTGTTGCCTTATTGGCCATAGATGTCGCTAGCGGATGTAGCGATACATTATATTTTCCAAATTATATCACTTGCAATGCTTCTGGAGCTTTAGGTTGTAATCATACAGTGAATATAAATCCAAGTGGCGTAGTTAATGCATGTGCCGGAAGTCCAGTTCCTCTTTCTGCCACGACAAATTTAAGCAGTTATAATGCACAATGGTATAGAAATGGAGTCATGCTTGGCGGTGCTTCACAAGATCAATATATAGCTTCACTATCTGGAAATTACAGCTTAACAATTTCTGATATTCATGGTTGCCCAGTTACCTCAAGTCTTGTTCAAATTAATTATAATCTACCAAGCAATAATCCTCCTATTATTTCTGCCAATGGGCTAGCTGGAAATTGTGGTAATGTAAACGTAAATTTAACCGCCTCAGGCTCTTTTACAAATTATTTATGGAGCAATGGTCAAACAGGTAATAACATCACTGTTACACAAGGTGGTACTTATACTGTTACTGGCCAATCACCAGCCTGCGATGCTGTATCAGTTCCTTATGAAGTAAGTGGCAGCAATCTGCCAGTACCTCCGGTGTGTATGATTACCGTTGATGAAAATGACAATAAAAATATTGTTATTTGGGAAAAACCTATAAGCATGGAAATAAATAGTTTCTTAATTCTCAGAGAGGACAGCAATACACCAAATATTTATACTGAAATTGATGAACTTGATTATGCAGAATTAAGTGAATACAAAGATTTAAATGTTGATGCAAATGAACGTGCATATCGTTACAAAATAGCGGTGAAAGATACCTGTGGAGGTATTACCATTTCATCAGCAGCTCAGCGCAGTATGCATTTAAATGTTACACAAGGCAACAATATTTTGGCGCGTCAGTTAAACTGGAACGTATATCAAGGACAACCTCAAACATTTGACTATTATTTAATTTACAGAGAAACTGCTCCAGGTAATTTAAATTTGCAATTGATTGATTCAGTTGCCAGCTCACAAACATGGTATAATGATAATTCACTCAGCAATTTAAATGATACATTGCGTGCCTATATGATTGGGTATAGAATTACTTCTCCATGCGTTTCAACTAGGGCTGTAAACCAATTGTGTCAGAGCAATGTAACAAGTGCCGAATTTGTAGAGGTTGATGGTATAAATAACATCAGTCAAAACGACTTTGATTTTAATATTTATCCTAATCCAAATAATGGAAAATTTATTGTAGAAATACCTTATGACAATTTTGCGCATCTAAAAGTATATAATTTGCTTGGAGAACTCAATTATGCTCAACAGTTAGCCAATCATCAAACCTCAATCGACTTAAGTAGTTTGAATTGTGGTGTATATTTAGTGAATATTTCCAATGATGCTCGAATAAGTACCAAACGTTTAATAATTTCAAAATAATAAAAATACCTTATCAAATAAAAACAAAATCCTTGTTCTAGTGTTAGTTGTCAAAAGCTAAGCAATGAAAACTAATTCTTCTTCATTTATCTGTGAATATAGTGGATTGCCCTCAATTTGGACATATCAGGATATTGATAAATCAAAGGGAAAAGATATTAATTTGAATGATTTTGAGGTTGATAGAATTATTGAAATGGCATGGGAAGATCGAACACCATTTGATGCCATAAAATTACAATTTGGTTTGGTTGAACAAGAGGTAATTAAACTAATGCGAAAGCAAATGAAACCTAGTTCGTTTAAAATGTGGCGTGCGCGCGTGCAAGGTCGCTCAACAAAGCATTTACTTAAAAGAAATTTTGTTGAAGGTCGTTTTAAATGCAGTCTTCAAAAATCAATTAGCAACAATAAAATCTCAAAAAGATAAA
>DAORKI010000088.1:0-16181 GCA_035439485.1 Bacteroidia bacterium | reverse complement strand
TTAGGAAATCCAATAGGCCTATAGGAATTGGACTTTTTGAGGGACGACTAATTAAAGTAATATTGAGCTAAACCTTTTTTATAAAGTTGGCTGTTTAAAACATCAAATTCTTTTATATATGATGTAATAAGCTATTATTGTAATTGAAGGAAAAGAAAGGAGGATATTTCGATGGTATAATAAAATTTAAAATAAAAAAGGGGTGAAAAATTCACCCCTTTTTTATTACATTCCTGAAGAAAAACTTGTATTCAATTTTTTAAACCGTTCATCTAGTTCTTTTGCAAATGTTTCTTGCTTATTCATGCGGGCAACTTGCCCAATTCTTTGCATCACTGCCATGGCTTGTTGTTTTTCAGAATCAATACTTTCAGCCATTTTACCTTTAAAACGGAAGTAATAGTTTAAGTCTTCTTCATAAATATTGGCAATATCTTTTAATAATTCATTTGCCTCTTTATTCATACCTAATTTATAATAAACCTCAGCAATTGGTAGCATGAAATAATTATAAGGGATATTCTTTCTTGGCATTTCTTTCATACATTTTTCAAGGGCTTTTTTAGCCTGTTCAGTTTTGCCTTCTGCTAACAAGGCTTCTGCTAATCGGGCAAAATTATTTCTCAAATTCATGGTCATACGCAAATTGTTTTCATCCATGTAAACCCCATCTGTACTCATACCACCCCATTTAAATTTGTTCATCATGTTGTTGTACATAATATCAGTGTTTGCTTTCCCGGTCTGTCCATCAAAGGTTTGCATGCGCATTGGGACAAGGCGATAGGCTAATCCTTCTAACTGGAAATAAGGCTCTAAATTCATATAAGCATCATCACCTACAGTTACTGCAAAATAAATTGGTCTTTTCCAATTGTTAGTAGCAATAATATCCATAATCATTAAATCATTTTTCATAATATACTGCTTCTTAATTTTCCACGGTAAAGCTTTTAAAACCTGATTTTCCATCCCCTTTGGTACAGTTCCATTGTTAACAACAGTAGCACTATCAACCGGAATCAATACTTTATCAGTTGGTAAGTAACTTAGCTCCATGCCACTTTGAGTTTGAATTTTAGCTTGTGGGTCTTCGCTTCCAACAAATTCCATTAGTTGTTTAACACTATAGTATCTTGTGCTATCTTTTATAATATTAGGGTTGTAGTAAACAGGAACATAGTCTCTAGTGCCTTGGCGGTATTGTTCTTCCTTAAGTGTTAATGGAATTGGATCTGAATCATATGCTTTTCTTCTCATTTGCTCAATGTACCAGTCAGTATTTGAAAGACTCAGATTCACCACACGAACATCAGTTCTTATTCCTTCAACTTCCTGTGCGTACCATAATGGGAATGTATCATTATCACCATTGGTAAATAATATTGCATTAGGAGCACATGAATTCAAATAATTGGCAGCAAAATCACGTGCAGTATATCTATCACTGCGATCATGGTCATCCCAGCCTTCTTTTGCCATGATAATAGGAGCACCAAATAATCCAACAATTATGGCCATAACAGTGGCAATACGCGCACTTACTTTTTTGGAAAGTGTTTCAGCAATGGCAAATACACCAATTCCAATCCAAATTGCAAAAGCATAAAATGAACCAACATAACCATAATCCCTTTCACGTGGCTGGTAGGGTGTATTGTTAAGGTAAACAATAATTGCTACTCCTGTTAAAACAAACAAAAGAAATACGATGAACCCATCTAATTTATCTTTTTTGAAATGAAAAAATAAACCTATCAAACCCAATATCAAGGGCAAAAAGTAAAATCTATTGTACCCTTTGTTAGTAGTCATACTGGAAGGTAAATTTTCTTGTGGGCCTAGTCTTGCTGCATCAATTGGCGCAATTCCACTAAGCCAATTACCTTTTAGCACTCCACCATGGCCTTGTATATCATTTTGGCGACCAACAAAATTCCACATAAAATATCTTGCATACATATGACCTATTTGGTACTTAAAAAAGAAGCTGAGGTTTTCACCAAAGGTAGGCTTCATAATGGTTTTAGATTCACCATTCTGATCTGTAACAGTTACAGGTGTACCTTGAATATTTGCCCATTCGCGATAACCACTTACATGATTTCTTTGATCGCTATGCATTCTTGGAAATAAGGTACAAAAACGCTTATCGTAATTTGGGATGCTATTTTTCTTGTCTTGTGTGATTACATACTTACCAGCCTTTTCATCTTTGGTATAAATAGGATTTCCATCTTTATAAGGTTGCGCTGGGTCTAATGGAGCATTGTAATATTGACCGTATAGTATTGGCCAATCACCATATTGCTCTCTATTTAAATAAGATAATAAATTAATTGCATTTTCAGGATTATTTTCATCCATTGGGGTATTGGCTTGCGAGCGAATAACTAATGTAAAAAATGATGAATACCCAATTAATAGCATAGTAATTGCTAAAATACCAGTATTCCATGCAGGTTTATTTTTCTTAGTTGTATACCACAAACCCCATGTGGCAGCTGAAAAAACTAGAATAAAATAAAATATAGTGCCAGAATTAAAAGGCATACCCAAACTGTTTACAAAAAACAACTCAAACTTGGCTGCCCAGCTTACAATTCCTGGAATAATACCCGCCTGAACTATACCTAAAGTTAAAACTGAAATGATTGAAGTTAGAATAAAACCATTGCGCGAAATTTTGTAACGTTTAAAATAATAAACAAACACTATAGCTGGAATAGCCAATAAATTCAATAAATGCACCCCAATGGACAATCCCATTAAAAAAGCAATTAAAATAATCCAGCGTAAACTATGTGGCTCATCGGCAACCTCTTCCCATTTTAATATAGCCCAAAAAACGATAGCAGTAAAAAATGACGACATGGCATAAACTTCTCCTTCCACTGCTGAAAACCAAAATGAATCAGAAAAAGTATAAGCCAAACTACCAACTATACCACTTCCAATAATAGTTAAGATTTTAACTCCATTGAGTTCACCTGACTTTAGTGCAATCTTTTTTGCAAAAGCAGTAATGGTCCAAAACAAAAACAAAATGGTAAATGCACTGCAAATTCCATTCATGGCATTAATCATTTTAGCTGCGCCATGCTCATCAGAAAACAATGTAAAAAACCTACCAATTAAATTAAATAAGGGTGCACCTGGTGGATGTCCTACCTCCAATTTAAATGCCGTAGAAATATATTCACCACAGTCCCAAAAACTTGCTGTAGGTTCAATAGTTGAAAGGTAAACAAAAGCTGCAATTAAAAAAATTGCCCATCCTGTTATTGTGTTAATTAACTTATAAGTCATATAAAATTTATATATTATTCAGTTGATGTATGAATTCAGTTTTTTAATATTAAAGGCTGCGAATTTAGAAAAATATATTTTGATACCTATAATTGTGGTTCAAACCTAATTTAGAATAATTTAATAGAATTTTTTGTGGAATTATTTTAACAAATTAAAATGCTGTAAAATAGAGGATTAGTTTTAAATAGGAGGCAAGGCGCTAACGTATAAACGATAAAATTGTTTCAAAAAAATAAAAAAATATTTGTTAAAACTAATTTTGTACCTAAATTGCGCTATCAAATTTAATTCATTTAAATCCTAAAATCAATAAATAACTATGTTAAACAAACCAATTCAAATCAAAAAAATTGCCATGATTATGATGGCATTAGTTTTTTGGATTTCAGGTGTAAGTTTATTTGCTCAAAACAAGCAGGCAAACAACACTGATCTTCCAAAAAAACAAGTAGCTACTGAAAAACCAAAAGTGTCATTGAGTAATCAAGACCCAAATGCAAAAAAAGTTGATGATGCTACTGCAAGAAAAATTGCACAAGAAGAAAAGTTAAAGCAAGATCGCGCTGCTGAAGCTAAGAGACAAAACTCTGCCAAAGAAGTTGCTGCTACTCCAGTTAAAACATCAAAATCAAGTGTTTCAACTTCTTCCAAAGCTCCTGCAGTAACTATGCAAAAAACTAGCACTAATCAAGCTTCTTCTACAAACCAAGCAGCAAAATCTCAAGATATTCAAAAAGATTGGGAAATAAAAAAGGCAAAACTTACAGCCGATATGAAAGCTAAAGGTGTTCCGCAAGAAGACATTGACAAAAAAATTGCCTCTTTAGAAAAGAATATGAATTTAAATAACAATTCAACTAAATAAAAATGACAAAATTGTATAAAATGTATTCAAAAATAAGCGCACTAGTATTGCTTTTTGCACTCGTATGCAATATTCTTGTAGCACAAACTTACCAGGTTGGAAATGGAACCATTTCCAATGCCGGTGTTTACCCTGCTCCTTATGGTAATTTATACTGGGGTGCAAGACATCAGTTTTTGATAACGGCAGCTGAATTAAATGCTGTTGGAGCGGGAAATGGAAATATTACAGCTCTAGGATTCGATGTAATCAATGCATCGAATGGTTTACCATTAACAGATTTTGAAATAAAAATTGGGACTACAGCAGTTAATGATTTAACAACTTGGGAATCAGGATTGACATCTGTATACATTAATCCTAGTTATGTAGATGTAGTTGGTATTAATACGCATACGTTTACTACCCCATTTTATTGGGATGGAGTAAGCAATATCGTTGTAGAAACTTGTTTCAATAATAGCGACTGGAACTCAAACGCAGATTTTAATCAAACTGCCACTAGCTTCAACTCTACAATTTATTTCCGTCAAGATGCTGCTGGAGTATGCGCAAATACTGGAATATCTGGTACTGTAGCACAAAGACCTAATATGTACTTTGATATTACTGCAGGAGGCCCATGTATTGATCCTCCAACTGCTGGAGTAACCATTGCAAACATAAATCCGGTTTGTGCATCTGAGTTATTAGTTTTATCTCTTCAAGGACAATCAACGGGTTCTGGTCAAACTTACCAATGGCAGGATTCACCTGACGGAGTTAACTGGAGTCCAATCATTGGAGCAACCAATGTTTCCTATTCAACTAATCAAACTGTGACTACATACTATAGATGCTTAGTAACTTGTGGTGCGTCTTCAGTACCTTCTGATTTTGTTATGGTAACAAGCAATCCTCCAACGCAATGCTATTGCGATGCTAGTATTACTTTTGTACCTTTTGATGAATATATTTCTGATGTACAAGTAGCAGGAATAACAAACCCAAGTGGTGGAACTCCAGGTGGGTATGTTGATTATACCTCTATTGTAATTCCAATGTCTATTGGTACTGATCATCCAATCACTGTGCTTAATGGTTTAGCTCCAGATTTTTATGCTGGCGATCAATGTGGTATTTGGGTAGACTGGAATCAAGATGGGGATTTTTATGACGCCAATGAAGCCATGACTGTGCTTGGTAATCCTAGTCCTGGTCCATATACTTCAATTATTAACCCTCCTGTAGGTACCCCACTTGGGCAAACACGTATGAGAGTTAGATTAACTTGGACTGGACTTGTTGACCCTTGTGGTATTACTACTTATGGTGAGATTGAAGATTATACAATAGATGTTCAGCCGGCACCAACTTGCCCTTTTGCTACTGCAATTGCATTTAGCAATATCACTATTAACTCTGCTGATGTAGATTGGGCAGATGGACCAACTGCGGTAGGTTATGAAATTCGTTGGAAAGCCGTAACAGATTTGCCAACAGTTTCAACTTGGGCAACTCCAACTGCTACCCTAACTTCTAATTATAGTATACCAGGCTTATTGCCAAATACAATTTATGAAGTGCAAATAAATACAGATTGCGGTGGAGGCGATTTAAGTGGATTTACTTTCAGTTATAACTTCCAAACTTCTTGTGGTCTTACCGTTTGCCCTGTTGGTGCTTTCACTGAAAATGAGAATTGCGGTGATGACGTGAATGGTGGTTGTAATATGACTGTGCCAAACTACGAGCCAATTGCTTGTGGACAAACTGTTTGCGGAACTGCTTGGTCATCAGCTGCAACACGTGATACAGATTGGTACACATTTACCTTAACTCAACCTAGCACCGTGACTTGGACTGTTGATGCTGATTTTCCAGCTATTATTGGTTATGTTGATGCTTCTGCGGGTTGTGCAGCTCCTCAGTTCTTTAACTTAGCTCAAAATGCAGGTGAGTGTTCAGGTACTTCATCAGTTCAAAACCTTGCTGCTGGAACTTGGTGGTTATTTGTAGCTCATTCTACTTTTGATGATGCTTATGGATGTACATCTGGTAAAACCAAATATGTGGGTACCTTGTCTTGTGTTCCTTTAGCTGTAGCGGCTAACGATGAATGCTCTGGTGCAATTTCGTTAGTACAAGATTTGAACTGTAACCCTACAACAGCCAATGTTGATAACGCAACTCAGTCATTAACCAGTTGTGCTGCAGGTGGAACAGCTAATGATGATGTTTGGTTTTCTTTTGTGGCAACAAATACTACTGCTCAAGTTATTGTAGCAGGTTCTGCTTCTTTCGATGCAGTAGTTCAAGTTTTCGATGCTTGCGCTGGAACTAGTTTAGCTTGCGTTGATGCTACACTTGCTGGTGCAACTGAAACTGCAACAGTAACTGGTTTAACTATTGGAAACACTTATTATGTAAGAGTTTATGATTATGAAATTGGTATGCCTGCCACCACCAACTTCGATATTTGTGTTGTAGATCCAGGAAATATTATTATCATGAACAATAATAATGATGAAACAACTTGTAGTGCTCAATTCTACGATTCAGGTGCTGCTGGTGCCCCTTATCAAAATAATGAAACTTTCACAAAAACAATCTATCCTGACACACCAAATAGCTTGTTACAAGTGGTATTTAATTCATTTGACACTGAAAATAATTATGATGGTTTATTAATATATAATGGACCTAATACTGCTTCTCCTTTAATTGCTTCTGGTTTACCTGCTGGATTTAACGCTGTTACTTGTCCTGCCAATTCATGGTATGGAACAAACAGTCCAGGAACTGTTACTTCAAGTGATCCTACTGGTGCACTTACCTTTGTTTGGGCTTCAGATATTTCTGGTACCCCTGCCGGTTGGGATGCAACGGTAAGTTGTATTTCTGCTTTAGATCCTCCACAATGCGCTACCAATATTCAACCAGTTGATTTAAGTGTTGGTGTTAATCCAAACCCAATTTTAACTTGGTCACAAGGAGCAGGAACTCCCCCAACAGGTTATGATGTTTACTTTGGTACTGTACCTAATCCTCCATTGGTGAGTGCAAATCAACCAGGCACAAGCTATAGCCCGGGCTTATTAAGTTTTGGTACCATGTATTATTGGAGCGTTGTTCCTGTAAATGGAAATGGAACTGCCACTGGATGTACTGAACAATCTTTTGAAACTGGTACCTCTGTAGTATATTGTAACCCTACTTCTACATTCTGCGAAGAGTTTATTAGCAATGTGGTAGTTGGAAATATTAATAACCCTAGTGCTTGTACTGCTGGTGGTTACCAAGATTACACTACTATTAGTACTGACGTTTATCAAGGTTTAACTTATCCAATTACAATTACTAATGGTCCTCCAACTTATGCTGCTGACCAATGTGGTATATGGGTTGACTGGAATCAAGATGGTGATTTTATTGACGCAAACGAATCAGTAACAGTTATTGGAACTCCTGGTAACGGTCCTTATACTGCCAATATTGATGTGCCTACAACTGCGAACTTAGGTTCAACAAGAATAAGAGTTAGAATTACTTTTACAGGAATTGTTGACCCTTGTGGTAATACAACTTATGGCGAGACTGAAGATTATTTGTTTAACGTATTGCCTGAACCTTTCTGTGCTTATCCAGGTGGATTAAATGTAACTAACCTTACGCCAACTGATGCACAGTTAAATTGGAACAATATTACTGGAGCTGTGAACTATTTTGTGCGCTATAAGGATGTTAATGATCCCGGAACTGCACCAACTTGGGTAACTCCAACTGTTGTTGCTGCGCCAACAAACTTCTTAGCTATTTCAGGTTTGACTCCAAATACTACGTATGAATTCCAAATTCAAACTGATTGCGGCTCAACTCCTTTTGGTTTTAGCCCTTCATCTACTTTCTTAACTCCTTGTGGAAATACAATTTGCCCTGTTAATGCAATACAAGAAGGTGAAGTTTGTGGAACAGATGTTAATGGTGGTTGCAATATGACTACTCCATTTTACACTCCAATTGAATGTGGAGATACTATTTGTGGTACAGCTTGGGCCGATGGAGGTACAAGAGATACTGACTGGTTTACATTTACTTTAACACAACCTAGTACAGTTACATGGACTGTGGATGCTGAATTCCCTATGGTAATTGGTTTTGTTGATGCTTCACAAGGATGTGCTGCACCACAATTCTTTAACTTAAGCACAACAACAGGCTTATGTGGTAACACATTTTCTATAGATAATTTGGCTGCAGGTACTTGGTGGACATTTATTGCACCAAATGGATTTGCAGGTTTCCCTTGTGGTACAAGCAATAATTATGTTGCTTCATTAAATTGTGTTCCATTAACTGTTGCCGCTAATGACGAATGTTCAGGTGCTTTACCAGCTGTATGGAATACTACTTGTAATCCTGTTACAGGAACTGTAGACAATGCGACACAATCATTGGTTGGTTGCTCAGGAACTGCTAATGACGATGTTTGGTATTCATTTGTTGCAACTAACACTACAGGTGTAATTGAAGTAGCTGGTTCTGCTTCGTTTGATCCTGTAATTGAAGTTTTTGACGCTTGTGCAGGTACTTCATTATTCTGTTTTGATGCTAATTTTGGTCCTGGAACAATTGAGTCTGGAATTATGACAGGTTTAACTATAGGTAATACTTACTATGTGCGTATTTACGATGCAGAATTAGGTATTCCTGCAACAACTAGCTTTACATTGTGTATTTATGATATTCCTCCACCACCAGTAAATGATGATTGCTCTGGTGCTATTGCTATGGTATGTAATACGCCAGTAAGCGGTTCAACTGCATTTGCAACAGCTGACCCAACGGCTGCATTCTGCGGTACTTCTGTTACTTCACCAGGTGTTTGGTACACTGTAATGGGTAATGGTGGCTTAATTACTGCCAGTCTATGTACAGGAACAGGATATGATAGCAAAATAAATGTATACTCTGGCGATTGTTCAAATTTAATTTGCGAAGGTGGAAATGATGATTTCTGTGGTTTGCAATCTGAATATTCATGGACAGGAGTTGCTGGTACTATGTATTATATTTTAGTACAAGGTTATAATAATGCTGTAGGTAACTTTACCTTAACTGTTACAACGCCACTTGCAGCACCAGTTATTACCGCAAGCGGTAATACAACTTTATGCTCAGGTGCTACTGTTGATTTAAGTAGTGACCTTGCCACTGGTAATGTTTGGACCACTAATGAAACAACCCAAACAATAACTGTTGGTACAACTGGTGATTATTCTTCAACTATTACTGATGGAAATGGTTGTTCAGCAACAAGTAATATTATTTCTGTTACTACCTCTGCTCCTCCAACTCCAGTAATTACTTCAAGCGGTTCAACTGTTTGTGAAGGTAATACCGTAACATTATCAATCAATTGGACAGGCGACATTACATGGAGTCCTACATTTGAGTTTAACGATACTGTTCAAGTTTCAGTTGTAGGTACTTATGACTATTCAGTAACAATTACTGATGCATTAGGATGTACAGCTCAATCGGCTATTGAAGTAGTAACTATTAATCCAACTCCAGTAGCTCAAATATCAGCTAATGGTCCAACCACAGTTTGTGGTAATGGCTCAGTTGATTTAACTGCAAGTGGTGGAGATTCTTACTTATGGAATGATGGAATTACCACAACTCCAGTTATCACTGTTTCAACAGCAGGAGACTATTATAGTGTGGTTTCAAACACTTTTGGATGTTCAGATACTACATCAACAATTACTGTAGGAATTTTCCCAGCTCCAACAACACCTACAATTACAGCTAGTGGTGCAACTACCTTCTGTGATGGTGGTACTGTAACATTAACTTCATCACAAGCTAATGCTTATGATTGGGGTAGTGGAAATACTAACCAAGATTTGGTTGTTACTACTTCTGGTTTATATACTGTAACCACTACCGATATCAATGGTTGTACTGCTGTTTCAGCTCCAGAAGTAGTTACTGTGAATCCAAACCCTATAGTAACAGTAACGGCAAATGGTCCAACTACTTTCTGCTTAGGTGGAACAGTTGATTTAACATCATCGGCTGCAACTGGTAATGTTTGGACAAATTCTCAAACAGCACAAACTATTTCAGTTTCAACAAGCGGTACATATTCAACCACTGTAACTGATGCTAATGGTTGTTCTGGTGTTTCAAATGCAGTTGCTGTTACCGTAAATTCAGTGCCTGTTCCAACAATTACTGCCAATGGTTCATTGTCATTATGTAATGGTGCTACAGTTGATTTAACTTCTAGTAGCTCAACTGATAATTTATGGAGTACTGGATCAACAAATCAAACCATTACTGTTAGTACTGCTGCTTCTATCACAGTTACAGTAACTGACACTGCAACTGGATGTTCAGCTACATCATTACCTACTGTAACAACTGTAGGTGCAGGAACAACTCCTTATATTATTGTTGGTGGTCCAACTATTATATGTGAAGGTGAAACTGTTCAATTATTAAGTAGCGAAGCTTCAGGAAACACTTGGAGTAGTGGTGAAACAACCAACTCTATTTTAGTTGGAACGACAGGATTATATACTGTTACCTATACTTCACCTGGTGGCTGTACTGCAGTTTCTACAACAGTTCCTGTATTAGTTAACCCTGACCCTACACCGAGCTTTACTGCTAATCCAACGCTTGGTGGCTTCACTCAATTTACCAACACTTCTGCTGATTACTTAACTAGTCAATGGGATTTTGGTGATGGTAGCCCATGGTCAAATGCTGATAGCCCTTCACATACTTATACTGGTGATGGAACATTTACGGTTACCCTTACTGTAGGTAATGGTTGTGGTACTGAAACTATTACTCAAACTATACAAATTGTTGGTACAGGTATCGAGTCTTTGGCCGATGGTACTTCTTTAGAGTTGTATCCTAATCCAACTTCAGATGTTATTAACTTGGCTTTCAATGGTTCAAAAACTCAAAACTTAACAGTAAGAGTAGTGAATGTTGGTGGACAATTGGTATACGCTGATGCTGTTGGTCAATACACAGGTCAATACAGAAATGTAATTGATTTGAGTACTGTAGCAAAAGGTGTATATTTTGTTCAATTGATTACTGATCAAGGTACAATCAACAGAAAAGTTGTATTGCACTAAGAACTGCAGATTATAATTAACAAAAGGGCTTCTGAATTTCAGAAGCCCTTTTTTATTGGAATACTTTTGTTTAAACCCAAATTCCGCCAAGAAATTACTGAAATGCTATAGCAATGTAATCATCCATTTTTTATATCTCGTTAATTTAAATACGGTTTCTTTAATAGTCCAATAGGTTGCACTATAACAAAGACTTTATCGGCAATATACCTAAAAGTCATGAACTAATTAATAAAAAGTAAAGGTATAACATTAGCAAGGCGGGCTTACTTTTGTAAAATAAATTGTTTAGCACTTAACTGTTTCCATCTTATACTAATGTGAATTATAAATTATACCAATAATTTATAATTCTTACTGTGGTAAATGCCTATAGGAAAGAAGTTTAGCACAAATTTAGTGAAGTAAATTTGGGCTATTACTTATTTTACATCGGTATTATACATACGGGTATTAATTAAGTTCTAAAACTATTGAAAAGCTAAGGAAATTTTGTTGAACTACATATCCAATCAATAAAAAGTAAAAAAGGAGTAAAAAAATCATATCAATTTATGGAAATGAATTAATTGATGCATCTAGGTTATTAAACAGTGTCATAACAATATGTTAATATACCAAATAATAAACCAAAAAAAGTTAATTGATGCAGATTTGAGGATAAAAAAGAATTCCCACAATAATTAAAAATCAAATACGTTTTGTCTTTTGGGAAAAGTTTTAGTAAAATTGCCCCTCTTTTAAAAAATCAATAAAATTAAAATTACTAAATAAATTAAAACATGAGCAATCAAAAATCTTCTTCAGGCGGTTTAAAATCGTTATTTGCATCATTGGCTATTGTAGTTGCCTTTGCCATTGGTATATTAGTGTATATGGTAGTGTTAGGCGATGCCGGTAATTTTGATGCTGAAGGGCATCCGAAACCAGGAAATTATTTGGGTATGATGTATAAAGGTGGGTTTATTGTACCTATCTTGATGGGTATTTTTATTACCATTGTTATTTTCTCCATTGAAAGAGCATTAACCATTGCCCGTGCCAAAGGAAAAGGTAATATTGAAAATTTTGTGAGAAGCATTAAAAACTTGGTAGCAGGAAATCAATTTGATGCAGCCATTGCCGAGTGCGATAAGCAACAAGGTTCTTTAGCTAACGTAGTTCGTGCGGGAATAGAGAAAATCCAAACTATTAAGAATGAGCCAATGGATAAGGAGAGTCGTGTTGCAGCAATTCAAAAAGAAATTGAAGAGGCTACAGCATTAGAGTTGCCAATGCTATCTAAGAATCTGGTAATTATTTCTACCTGTGCTACCATTGCGACATTATGGGGTCTTATTGGAACGGTACTTGGAATGATTCGTTCATTTGCGGCTTTATCAAATGCTGGCGCTCCTGATACTACTGCTTTGGCAACTGGTATCTCTGAGGCTTTGATTAATACAGCATTAGGTATTACAGCTTCAGTTATTGGTATTATCATGTACAATTTCTTCTCAACTAAAATTGATGCTATTACTTATAGCATGGATGAGGCAGGATTTACTATTGTACAATCAGTAAACATTAGCAAATAATAATAAGCTTACAGCTTAAACAAATTTAAAACAAAAGAACATGCCTAAAATAAAAATGCCGAAGGCAAACCCTTCGCTAGATATGACACCTATGGTGGATTTGGCTTTCCTTTTGGTTACCTTTTTTATGCTTACCGCTTCTGTAAGGGTTTCGGAGCCTGTAGTGGTGGATACCCCATCATCAACATCAGATAAATTACTTCCCGAAAATGTACTTTTGGTTAGTATTGACAAATTTGGCAAAGCGTTTTTTAACATCAGCAACCCACAAGTAAGAATTAGTACCCTCGAAAGAATGGGTGAACAACATAAGGTACAATTTACTGATGAAGAGAAAAAACGTTTTGGGGCAATGACAAGTATTGGGGTTCCAATTGCAAAACTGAAAGAGTATATTAATTTAGATGATACCCAAAGACAAAAGATTAAGTCGCCAGGAATTCCAATTGACTCCACTGATAACCAATTGGGAGAATGGATACAGTTTGGAAGGATTGAGGCAGCTAAACAAGCAAGGGCTGAAAAAGATAAAGCTGAAGCAGCGGGTAGAGAGTTTAAATATGAGCCTATGCGTTTTGCAATTAAGGCAGATGGTGCAGCCAATTACATAGCTGTGCAGGATATCATTAAAATTTTCACTAAAAAAGACATTTATCGTTTTAATCTCATTACCAATCTGGAACAAGCAGAAGAGTAATTAACAAGATTTTATAACATTAATAAAATATTAAAACATGGCTGAAGTAAATACCGGTGATGGTGGTGGTGGCCACGGTAAGCACGAAAAGAAACGTGCCAAAAAACTATCCACCAGAATTGACATGACCCCCATGGTAGATTTGGCGTTTTTGTTGTTGACATTCTTCGTAATGACTTCAACCTTTAACAAAGCTAAAACTATGGAAATAAACTTTCCAGCTGAGCCTAAATCAGATGAGGAAAGACAAAAGGTAAACAATGCGCTTACTTTTATTATGAGCAAAGACAACTCCATCTATTATTATTATGGTGAATTCTTTCCTGCTAATAACAAGGACGGCAAACCAGCAACAGAATTAACAAAAACTGATTTTTCTAAAGATGGTTTACATAAATTATTGTTGGATAAAAATAAGGGAACGGTAGAAGAGATAAACAAATTAACCGAACAGTTAAAAACACGTGCAATTGCTGACAGTACTTATAAGCGTTTAGCCATTAATGCCAAAGGAAACAAGGCTGCGCTCACTGTGCTAATAAAGGCCGATGACAAGGCTGTTTACAAAAACGTGATTGATTTAATTGATGAATTAAATGTTTGTCAGGTTGGAAAATATGCGGTAGTTGATATGATGCCTGCTGAGTTTGATTTAGTAACAGCAGCGGGAAGTAAATAATTTTAAAACTTAAAAACATGGCAGAAAATTCGATGTTTGGCAGTTGGGACAATGTGGTTTCAGATGGGCGTAACAACTTGGTGTTTGAAAACAGACACAAAGATTATGGTGCATTTGATATACGCAGAAAGTACAACAATTATGTAAACAGAGCTTTAATAATAAGCTGTACCTCTTTTATTTTGTTGGTTACTGCACCAAAAATTTATTCTTGGATTGTGGCACAAGCAGAGGAAGAAAAGGTTGTGGAAATGGATATGACCCAAATTGATTTAGAAGCTCCACCACCAGTTGATGAAACTGAACCACCACCGCCACCACCACCACCACCACCTGTAATGGAAACTGTAAAGTTTACACCTCCAGTGGTAGTTGACGAAGAAGTTATTGAAGAAACCCCAATTATTACACAGGAAACTGAAACACAAATTTCAACTGTGACTAATGAAGGAACAGGTAATGAGGAAATTATCATACCTGAAGAAACTGGAACAGGTGTGGTAGCTGAGAATCCAGAAACACCCTTTGTTTCAGTTGAGGAAATGCCTACTTTCCCAGGTGGTGAAGAAGCTTTATTTAAGTATTTAAGCAAGAATATCAATTACCCTGCGATGGAGAAAGATGCTGGGATTTCGGGTACAGTGTATGTATATTTTGTTATTAATAAGGAAGGAAAAGTAACTAATGCCGAAGTAAAGCGAGGTGTAAAAGGTGGTGCAGGACTTGATAGAGAAGCTTTAAGAGTAATTCAAAGCATGCCTGCTTGGAGTATAGGCAAAAATAATGGACGTCCGGCATCGGTGCAGTTTACCTTGCCTGTGAAGTTTGTTTTAAAGTAAATTTAACTACGATTTAATATATAGCGCAAGGTGAGTAATTACTTTGCGCTTTTTCATTTTAATACAGCTTAGCTTTTGTTATTTAATACCAAGTAGCTTTGGGCTTAAATTGAGTAAAGTTTATAAAAAGCAATTGGCTAGTTTTAGTTAAAAAGGTCACATATATCAATATTATCTTGTAAATGAAAGGCATGAATTCCTGCTTTGGTAGCACCTTCAATGTGTTGTATTGAATCGTCAATAAACAAAGTGTTGTTTGCTAATAGTTGATTTTCGTGAATAACTCTTTGAAATATTTCGAGATCGGGTTTGCGCATGTTAATATGGTGACTCAAGTATACTTTTTGAAAAATAGAAGTAAAGTTTTTGTAGCCATATTGCTGCTCAATATGAATTGAAAATGCTTTTTCGTGTATGCTATTGGTGTTACTTAACAAATATAAAGGAATATGCGAGCTCAGTTGTTTTAATAAATTAAACCTATTTTGCGGCAATTGGAGCAGCATTTTGTTCCAACAGTCATCAATTGTGCTATTTGAAAGGTTGATGCCTGAAATAGCCCTTAAATGGTCTCTAAATTGGTTTTCGGTGATTAAACCTTTTTCAAAATTATCGAATAAAGAATTTTGTTTAGCTTTAGAAAAAAGTTCATCAAAATTTTTTATACCTTGATTTTCAAATGCCACGCGGGTTTTATGATAATCGATATTGATTATAACGGCACCAAAATCGAATATTATAGCATTAAAATGCTTATTTTTTAGCTCCGGATGAGTGAGTTTCATTTTTTTATTTTGATAATGACTGCAAAAGTATAATTTTGCGCCCGCTTTTAGTCACAAATTGTGAAAAGCAAAATTAGTAAAGCGGGCCTATAGCTCATTCGGTTAGAGCAACTGACTCATAATCAGTAGGTGCTTGGTTCGATTCCAAGTGGGCCCACTCTACGGGAAGACTTATTTAAAAGTAAGTTCTTCCCGTTTTTTGTTTTGTTGGAAGGCTTGTTATCATTGGGAACAGGATCAAAAGTTGTGGACTAAGCAAATAATTTAGCAAGTCTAAATAAG
>DAORKI010000087.1:0-16423 GCA_035439485.1 Bacteroidia bacterium | reverse complement strand
TTTTCACAAGGCCAACATCTCTCCCGTTTAAAAATGACTTTTTGAGGAACGACTATGTAGTGTCGTCTTGTAAAAATAATGCCTTCATTTGTTTTGATATAATTTGAATTTGGCATTATAAAGCTGCTTTTCTTATAGACAAATTTGAACATTAAATTAGTGTTTCATATATTTGTATCACTAACCAAAAATCAAATTAATATGAAAAAGTTTTTATTTTCTGTTCTTTTTTGCCAAGGGGTTGTTGCTTTTGCTCAGCCTGTTATTCAACCATTTACACCATTGTTTGGTGCCACTATTAATGTTTTTGATATAACAGATTCAATTCCCATTAATTTTCCCATGAGTGGAAATCAATCTTGGGATTTTAGTAATGCCATAACTCAATCATCATTTTCAATTACATTGGTTGACCCTATTTCAACACCTTACACAGCCGATTTTCCTACGGCAAATTTTGCACAAACAATAAATTCTGGAACTACGCCATTAGCCTATTTTTATGGGGTAATAAATCAGGATAGTTTGTATGGATTGGGTGCGCGCTCGGTTGTTATTCCAACAGCAAACTTCAACTATATTGACCCGAATGTTTCTTTTAGGTTTCCAATGAATTATTTAACCACTATTTCTGACATAAGTACCGATAATCAAGGTGATTGGGAAAATGATACTCGAAAATATATAGCTTATGGCGATGTGGTAACACCTTTTGGAACCTACAACAACGTTGCCATGTTTCGCGACCAAGAATGGGATAGCACTGGTGCATTAATTTCTACAAAATTTTTATGGGCTTCGGTTGCCAACTTAAATACAATTATTGAAATTGATAGTAGTGATGGCACAGGCAATGTTTATGATTTATCAAGTTTAACTTCCATTGGACAATTAAAATTGAAGGACAAATATAGCTATTCGTTAAGCTCAAATTTTTCCAATGGTAATGATGCAAGTTTGCTCTCCTTGTTACTGAATGAACAAGCGAATGTTACGCTTGAATTATTTTCAGCTGAAGGAAAATCGAGCGAATCCTTAATCAATAATCAAATTTTAAATGGGCAGCAGCAAATTGGAATTAACACCAATGGACTTACTTCGGGCATTTATTTTTTAAAATTACAAATTGGTAATGATGTAATTGTGGAAAAAATGATTGTTATTTAATACCGATATGATATTTGTAATAGACCAAATAAATTTGGTCTAACAAATGATCATCGGCATTTACCTCAGTTTGAAATGGTCTAAAAACCATTTCGCTTTTGTATAATAACCAAAATTTGCTTCACTCCATTCGTAACAAACTTCTTTCCTATTAGCATTAATCAATGTATGTTTTTTAAATTATACCAATTGCATTTATTTTTAGTCCGACAAAAAAATATATATGCAAGATTAAAGCCGATAATAATTGAATTTTGTTCAAGATGGCTCTGCCAAAATTGAAAGTGTAATACGTAATCGCTTATTCTTTTAATAACTTTACAAAAGTTTCGCCATTAATTCTTGCATAATAAATACCTTTTCCAAAGCCACTTAAGTTAATTTGCTTTTCATTTCCTTGCACTACAATTTGTTCTCCCAAAAGATTAAAAACTTCAACATACTTAATGTTTTTAGTGTCTTTGAAGAAAAATACATCACTGCTTGGGTTGGGATATAAAATATATTCATTATTGACTGCACTATACTCAAGTTGGCTCAAGGTAATATCAAAGTTATTCTGTGTAGTGTTTGTTATAATTGGAGCATTGTAATCAAAATAAATATAGGCCGTGTTTTCTATTTTTGTACCATTTGGCATATTAGGCAATGGTTTAATTCGATATTGAAAATAACCCATACTCCCTTCATAATCGGAAGTGCTATCAGGTAACATAATATTGTTAAACCTTACTGTTAAAATATTTCCGTTTAGCACTGTGTTTGCGGCATGTGAATATCCCAAAATCTCAAATGTATTTAAATCCAAATTGGTATCTAAAGTATCTCTCAATCTTACATTTATAGCTGGAGCATTTCCAGTATTTTGAAAATGAATCGTGTAGGTAAACCAATCGTTATACCCAGGTAAAACATTAACTGGGAACACTTCTTTTAAATTAGGATCATAAGAACTTGCCACTTGATAGCAAAACTCATAAACATTATTTGATGTATCTGAATCAACTGGTGTAGTTAACATAGTTACGTACACACAAATTTGATCTCCTGCATTGGCTGTGGTATCAGTTTTAAAATTCAAACCAAAGGAAGCAGCTGTTAATCCAATAAAATCAGAAACGTTATAGGTAAAACTATTGCCATTGATTTGTGGTGTTAAAGCACCTGGAGCAATTGATAAAAAACTTACAGGACCTGTAACATCTATTGTAACAGTCCCAGAATAACCAGAGGAGTTACAATCTAAATTATACCAAGTTTCATTGTTTGTGATATTGGTTAGTATCCGATGAACCTGACCAGGAACGACCATTCCTTGTGAATGAACTTGTTGAATTAATATATCAAATGCATCGCAGGTTACCGGAAAATCAACTCCTAATATAGTTTGGTTGCTTGAATCTAAGGCCATGCTTTGGCTGTTTTGAATACCGCAATCCATAGCCACAGGTAAATAATTGTCTTCAATTTTTATAAAAAAAGTATCCGGTAATAATGATGGAAAACTATAGCCCCCATATGCAGTATAGCTTAATGCCACAAAATTATTTTGGCTATCATATAATTTAACAGGAATGTTTTCTGTTCTCAAATCATTAAAATCGTTGGTACAGTCTCCATTTTGGTCAGTATAAACAGTACCTGCTATATTCACATTTACACAGTTATTTGGATTATTTAGCGGATCATTGTCAATGCAAAAAGGCAAACCTAAACTATAGCTTGTTTGATTTGGCACACACGAAAGAGGATTGTTTGAAATATTTGCAGGGCCAGATGGAACCTGAGGAAGACGAGCTAGACAGGAAATATTATTGTCGTTAATAACATACAAATCCATCACATTAGCCACTTGTGAAAGATAGGTTAATTGATTGTTTGAACACCATAAGGATAGCATTGTATTTGGGAAATTAGGCAAACTGCTTAATTGGTTATAATCGCACCTTAAACCATACAAACTATTAGGTAATGGTGGTAATATTGATATTTGATTGTTACCACAATTTATAGTATACAAGGTATTTGGAAGTGTTGGCAAGCTTGTAAGCTGGTTGTATGAACAAGTTAAGTGTTGCAAAGAGCTTAATGCAGGAAGACTTGTCAATAAATTATGGCTACAATTGAGACTATAATCCAAGTTAATAGGCAAGATTGGCAAACTTGTTAGTTGATTAAAACTGCAATCTAGTGATGTAATTGAATCTGGAAGGGTGGGTAGGCTTGTTAATTGATTATTTTTGCAGTGAAAAAAAGTCATTTGACTAGGTAGCGTAGGAATATTAATCAATAAATTATCATTGCAAACCAAACTCTTAAGTGAATTGGGTACTGCAGGCAGGTTGCTTAATTCATTAAATCCACAATATAAAAAATGGAGATTGCTTGGAAGTGCAGGAAGATTATTAATATTATTTTGAGAGCAATCCAAATGATAAATTAAATTGGGTAAAGTCGGCAGCGCTGTTAATTGATTGTAGCTGGCATATAAATATTCCAAATTAGAAGGTAGTGATGAAATATTTACAATTTGGTTAACACTGCAATCAAGGATTTCTAAAGTTGATGGCAATGGAGGTAGAGTTGATAAGTAATTTGAATCACAATATAAATAAATGAGATTGTCAAAATACTGCACACCTTCTAAATCATAAATACCTGAATTGGCAACGTTTATTGAGGTGGCACCAACAATCATTATACATGTTGTGTCCATTTGATTACCATTCATACAACTCGGAAAAAGTTGAGTGAGTTTTGTTACAAAATTAGCGTCAGGTATTGTAACCCATTGGGCTTGGGTGTTAATATATCCAAGGCAAATAAGAAGAAGAAAAACTAAACCTTTTTTCATGTTTATTACTTTTTCCCAAAAATAGCCATTTTTTTAAATATACCAAACCTAAATCATGTATTTTAATTACTCTAAAGAAAAGCTATTTATTCCTAACCGTAAATGACATTAAAATGAAGCTATAACACCTTTATGTAAATTATTTTAATCATTTAAAAATATTAGTCATTGGGCTAGGGCTACAACAATGCTTCAATAATTCGCTCAACAGAATAACCATCGGCCTCAGCCTTATAGTTTCTAACAATACGATGGCGTAATACAGATAAAGCTACTGCTTTTACATCGTCAATATCAGGCGAGTATTTCCCTTGAATCATAGCATGGCACTTTGCTCCAATTACAAGGTTTTGAGAAGCACGGGGGCCAGCTCCCCATGACAAATAATCTTTTACAAGAGATGGTGCCATATCCGAATTTGGACGTGTTTTAACCACCAGTTTTACTGCATATTCCATCACATTATCGGGAACAGGAATTTTTCTTACCAAATCTTGATAAAACAAAATTTCTTCAGCATTCAATATTTTGTTGAGTTGAGGTTTATGGTCTTGCGTTGTGCTTTTTACTATGGCTAATTCTTCTTGAAAGCTCGGATAATCGAGCCACACACTAAACATAAAACGGTCTAATTGTGCTTCGGGTAATGGATAAGTTCCCTCTTGTTCAATTGGATTTTGGGTAGCCAACACAAAAAAAGGATTGCCCAGTGCATAACGTTTTCCGGCCACAGTTACTGATTTTTCTTGCATAGCCTCCAGCAAAGCCGATTGTGTTTTTGGAGGTGTTCGGTTAATCTCATCGGCCAATACAATGTTTACAAACAATGGCCCTTTAATGAATTTAAAATTACGTGTATCATCTAAGATTTCGGAACCAATAATATCCGATGGCATTAAATCGGGAGTAAATTGAATGCGACTAAACTCCAAACCTAAGGCATCAGAAATTGTATTTACCAATAAGGTTTTGGCCAAACCTGGCACCCCTATTAACAAGCAATGACCTCTACTAAAAATTGAAATCAAAACATCTTTAATAATGTCTTGCTGGCCAACAATTACTTTAGAAATTTCTTGATTTAATGCTTTGTATTTTTTTACAAATTCATCTACTGCTTCTACATCTGATTTCATAAGTTAAAAAGATAATTTAATGTTATTGTTTTTTTATTTCCGACTTGCTTAAGGGTTCATCAAACCAATCGTATTTCAACTTGCATTTCCTAAACTCCTCGTCAATTTTTACATAGGTTAAAGCTCTTCTTTTCTTCACCCAATTTTCAACTGTTTTTTGTTGTTTTTTTACAAGCGCCACATTTTGCAGCTTTTGATAATCTTCTTTTAAATTGGCTTTGTGTGGTTCAGTGCGTTCTTTTAAATACAAAATACGATAAGCTTGTTTACCATCGTTAGTTGTAAACTTAACTGGAGCCGACATTTCGCCCACTTTTAATTTATCCACTGTAAAAAACAAACCAGCATCCATTTCACTTGTTTCAAAGCGCGTGGTTCCTGAATTTTGATTTACCAACGCCCCGCCATTATATTTTGTTTCATTATCATCTGAAAACTTATTGGCAGCATCTCTAAAGTCAATTTTTTCTTTTTCAATCACTGTTTTCACAGAGTCTAAATATTGTTGTGCTTTTACTAAATCGCTGTTTAAGACTTTGGGCACCAATAATATATGTCGTAAGTTGGCTTGTTCGCCTCTTCTTTCAATCATTTGAATGATATGAAAGCCATATTGTGACTCAATTACGGGTGAAACTTCTTTTCCTTGTAAGCCAAAACCAGCACCCGAAAACTCAGGTACTAATTCATTTCTGGATTTAAAACCGAGCTCACCTCCATAAGCTGCAGAGCCATCTTCGGAATACAAAACTGCCAAAGCGGCAAAATCTTCGCCTGCCACAATTCTATCTCGCATTTTTTGTAATCTTTCTTTAACCGCTGCTTTTACCTCTTCGTTTACGGGCGGGCGTTTTACTATTTGGCAAATTTCAACTTCGCTATTTACCATAGGTAAGCTATCTTTTGGAATAGTATTATAAAAACTGCGTACATCAGCAGGAGTAACCTTTACATCTTGAGTTATTTTTCCCTGCATGGTTTTTGCCAATAAAATTTTGCGTAAATCTTCCTTGTAATCGGCTTTTAACTCGGCAATGCTTTTTCCCATAAATTCTTCCAGCTTTTTCTCTGAGCCAGCTTGTGCAATATAATAGCGCATTCTTTGATCTAACTCACCTTCAATTTGAGCATCGCTAACGGTAACGCTATCTAACTCGGCTTGATGAACCAGTAGTTTTTGAAATAATAATTCTTCTAAAATAGTACATTCATCTGCAGGTAATGAGTCGTTTCCTTGCGATTTTATTTGTTGTAATTCATTATCAATATCTGATTTTAAAATAAGATTATTGCCAACCACAGCAACCACCTGATCAATAATTTTACCCTTAGGTTGTGCATTCACAAAACCTGAATAAATCATTAAAAAAGAAACACAAAATAAGCTCAACTGCGCCATTTTTATCTATTAAAAGAGGCGTAAAGATACATTTAGCTGGCAATTTTATGTAAAATGAAATGTAAAATATGCTAAAAGGTTAACTCATCTAAACTTCTTTCATATCATCAAATTCTAAAAATGTAGTTAATTAATTAAGATTAGATTATTTTAGTTTGATAACTTTACACAAATTTTTAAGTTAATATATTAATTTATTTTTATTGTTTTATAGCCACGCTACACTGATTTTCTCATTGATATGCTTGATAATAAGCATAAAGTTTTTCTTTGATGAAAAATATAAGAAATCTCTTTTATTTGTTTTTATAATTGGTTTAACTCTTAGGGCGTTTGTTTCAAGTGATCCATATTTACATGATTGGGATGAAAAATACCATGCATTGGTTGCAAAAAATTTATTGTCCCATTTCTTTATACCTACACTATATGATAATCCAATTTTGCCCTATGACTTAACGAATTGGACATCAAATCATATTTGGTTGCATAAACAACCAATGTCATTGTGGATTATTAGTTTAAGTTTAAAGGTTTTTGGGATTTCAGAATTTGCAGTTAGAGTGCCATCCATTTTATTTTCATCACTATGTATTCTTTTTACATACTATATTGCTTCTAACTTAATAAATAACAAAGTAGCATTGTTATCAGCATTTTTTATGAGTATAAACGGCTTGGTAGTTGAACTCACTGGAGGAAGGGTTGCAACAGATCATGTTGATATTGCTTTTCTTTTTTTTATTGAATTATCAATTGTTTTTTCGATTATCTACTCAAAAAACAAACTAATCGTATTTAATTTACTAACAGGTGTTTTTACCGGTGCTGCAATTTTGTCTAAATGGTTGCCTGCACTAATAGTATTGCCAATATGGATAATACTTATAGTTAGCTCTGGCAAATTCAACATTAAGGAAATATTTATTCAATTCCTGATATTAATTCTAACGATTTTGATTGTTTCCTTACCTTGGCAAATTTATATTCATTACACTTTTCCAAAAGAGGCATATTGGGAAACAACTTTCAATTTGAGGCATTTTAATGAGGTTATTGAAAACCAATCTGGATCATCCTTTTATTTTATTGAAAAAATCAGGATAAACTATGGTGAATTAATTTATCTTCCGTTGATATGGTTTGTTGTAAATTCCATAAAAAAAGCTTATCCGCTTAAAAATTATACCTTGTTAGTTTGGTTTTTAATTCCTTTGATTTTTTTTAGTCTGGCAAAAACTAAAATGCAGGCTTATTTATTATTTGCTTCTCCTGCTTTTTTCATTATTACGGCTTATTTCGCTATCTTTTTAACTCAAGTTAAAAATACAAAATATAAATATCTTCAAATTTTAATTTTTTCAATAATTATTTTAACGCACATAAGGTATTGTATAGAAAGATTAAAACCTTACCAAATTAACAATTCAAAAATGGAACTCACATCATCTATAAAAAACTTAAACCAAAAAAACTTTACAAACAAGGATATCTTATTTAATTGCAACTACCCTATAGAATTAATGTTTTACACGAATGTAACAGCTTATAGCGAGATTCCCGATTCAAAAACTATTCAAGATTTAATAGAAAAAGGATATAATATATACATTATCAATAACGATAAAATCAAACATGATTATGAAAATCTTAATGGTGTAAACTTGATTGATCTTGGGTTCTAAACTGCAGAAAATTAATTTTTTTATGAAATTTCTTAATTTAATGTTGATATACTTTCTGACTTCAAATCAAATTTCAGGTCAAATATGCAGAGGTAAGAAAGTAGAACTTATTGAAGATGCTAACTGTAACAATAATGATTGGATATTACAATTCGAAGATAATTTTGAAAATTCAAACATAGATACAAGCAAGTGGATGCTACCATATCAAGGAGTTATCAGAGATTTTGAATTTAAAAAAGAAAAGCAGTGGTATATTAACACTGGAATAACTCCCATTATCGAAGTTGATAACAATATTGAAATTTCAGAAGGTCATTTAAAAATCAAAAGCAAATTGGAACACCCACCAATTATTGGTTCATACATATCAAATTTTGATGTGGTTCCCTGGAAAATAGAAAAAGAAGCATTCAGTTATTCTTCAGCTCAAATTGCTACTAAAGAAACATTTGGATATGGAAAATATGAAATTAGATGCAAAATACCCAAAGGGCGAGGTTTTTGGCCAGCATTTTGGTTATATGGAGTTTCTAAAGGAAATATTGCAAGCGAAATAGACATTTTTGAATTTTGGGATGATAACACTTGTTCTCACAACATGAATGTACACTTTAATAACAAAATGTGTATGACAGACTATAATGGGGTTGATTTCTCTGTTGATTTTCATATTTTTACGTTAATCTGGGATAATTTTAAAATTGAATGGTTCGTTGACGGTGAATTAAAGCGAAGAAATACAAAATTTAACTCCATTCTTGGGCAGCAGCTAGGCTGTGAGGAATTAAATAAAGGACAATATTATATTATTGATACAAATTTTCCTCTTGAACAAGTAAATATTATATTAAATTTGGCAATACAAAACGATAAATTCAAACCTAACGACTCGTCTATCTTTCCTGGTGTTTTCGAAATAGATTATGTTAGGTATTACTCAAAATAAAATGGTAGTGTTTTCTTAAAATTCAAATTACAATGTTGTTAATCACTATTGTTCAAATTCCATTTTCCAACTACATTCAACTTTATACGAAAAATGAAATATTAAATGTGCTTAAGCTCAATCTATGTGTTAGGAATCGATGGCAAAGTAATGAGCTCTAAAAGAATGATGAAAACAAATTAATTAGTCGCCACTCAAAATATTTTAAATAATTGTTTTTGAGACTTTTCATGAATTTTCATTGTTGAAATAAATACCAAGAAACTCATTAAAATTGAGAATTCTCGGCAAATTTAATTGTTTGCTCATAAAAGTTAGACAAGTGTTTATTTATTAATAACAAGTTCTTTTATCATGACACAAATGTTCCGCCTGGCCAAAACGAAAGTATGAATACCAAATAAAAAAACGTACGAATATTTGATCAAGACTTCATGAAAAGTGGCTAAGAAAATTAAATGAAGGGCTAAAAGCCAAGCACACGCTGCCCCCTCAAACATTTTTTCTTTTCATTGTAAATGAAATTACACTTCCTATTTGGGATTTAATTCCTAATTAACTTAACGCCTTCTATCATATTTCTTATTAGGACATTTTCACAGGCCAACATCATGGTTAATTCAAAAAAATAACTTTTTGAGGTACGACTAATTAATCTTGCTTACTCTAAAACGAGTATTGAGGTAAATTTTGATACCCGTTTTTACTTTATATTTTAATTCTCTTCCTTCAAGCCCAACAACTTTTCTTTTAGCAATCTCAAATAAGCAATGGCTTGTTCGCGTTTGTCGTCAAACATTTCGGGGCTTTGTTCTAAGTATTGTTTGGCCCCTTGTATGGTAAAGCCTTTTTCGTTAATCAATTCATTTACTTTAGCTATGGCTTCAATATCTTTAGTAGTAAAAAGTCGGTTACCATTTTTGTTTTTATGGGGTTTTATAATTTCAAATTGCTTGTCCCAAAAACGAATTTGCGATGCGTTTAATTTCAGCATAGCAGCCACTTCACCAATGGTGTAGTATAATTTTTCTATCTCTTTTTCTTTGTAAGGCATCGCGTTCAAAAATACAAAATAAGCTTTGTTCTTTTAATTTATTATCAAAATATTGCAATGCGCGTAAAAATCTTCATCTTTGTTTTTAATAGCAACATCAGTAAAAAAAATGAAAAATGCAATTATTGAACACAAAATAATCTTTAAAGCAAGGCCTGAGGAAGTATATAATGCTATTATGGATGCTGAAAAACATAGCGAATTTACAGCATCTGAAGTTGTGATTGTAAACCAAGAGGGTACCATTTTTTCGGCTTATGACGGGTATATCGAAGGTAAAAATGTGACCTTGGTTGAAGGCAAAAAAATTGTGCAATTGTGGCAAGCGCTTGAAGAAGATTGGCCCGAAGAGCAAGTTTCGGAAGTAACCTTTGAATTTGAACCTCATCCCGATGGCACTTTAATGAAATTTACCCATAAAAATGTGCCCGAAAAAATGTTTAAATCTATTGAACAAGGCTGGAAAGAACATTATTGGGACCTTATGCATAATTATTTTGAACTTGCTGAATAAATTTAAATATTGGCTTTCATTTTATTTACATGCATTTAACATGTGGATGTTGCTTTTTATTTTCATTCATGCTTTACCAACATATGCTTCTATTGATTCTACAAAGTATGCAGCAGAGTACAGCAAAGCAAAACAATATCTTGCCGATGGGAATAAGCAAAAAGCTATTAAAAAACTAAAGTCAATTATTAATGAAAATTCTTTTTATCATGAAGCACCATTGCTAGTGGCTTATATTTATGAAAGCGAAAAAAACTATGTTGAAGCAGCTAAATATTTTGGATTAGCTATAAAATCAAAACCCAAAGACCCATTGCTGTATTTCAGTCGAGGCAATTGTTATTTTGCACTAAAAAAATACAACTTGGCTGTGGCCGATTATAATACCACCATTCGTTATGATTCCCTATTTTTAGGCGCATACAATAATATGGCTGTGGCCCGAATTTTTAATCAAGGTAATTCGCAAAACAACATAAGAGAAGAAGATTTTAAAATGGCACGCGACAACATTAAAAAATTTGAACAAAAAGGAGATATTAATGATCCGAAAGTGCTTCAAAATTTAGGTTTAATTTATCTTTATTTGTTTGATTTTACCTCGTCAAAAAAATATTTTAATAGCCAATTATTATTGGATAGTACCAATGCTACGGCACATTTTTATAAAGGACTCAATAATTATTATTTACGCATTTATGAAGAAGCTTTGTTTGATTTTAAAAAAGCTGAAGCTTATGGATATGAAAATAAAAATCAATTAGCAGAGTTTATAAGTTTTACTACTTTCGTGATTGAACAAATGAAACTACCCGAAAACAAAAAACAATGACTACACTCACAAAAGGAAGCAAAAAGTTGATCAACGCATGGGCAACTTACGATTTAGCTAATTCTGTATATAATTTAGTCATTACGGCCACTATTTTTCCTATATATTATAAAGCAGTTACCACCACTAAAGATGCGGCAGGTAATGAAATTTCAAACTTAGTAAGCTTTTTAGGTTTCGAAATAAAAAACACCACGCTTTATGATTTTGCCATTGCTTTTGCTTTTTTCATAGTTGCCATTATTTCTCCTTTCCTTTCGGGAATTGCCGATTATGGAGGAAGTAAAAAAAGGTTTATGCAGTTTTTTTGTTATTTAGGAGCTATCTCATGTTCTCTCATGTATTTTTTTAATCATGAAACCTTATACTTAGGGGTTGTTTTGGCAATTTTAGCATGTGTTGGCTATGCCGGAAGTTTGGTGTTTTATAATGCATATTTGCCCGAAATTGCTGAGCCTGAGCAGCAAGATGCAGTAAGCGCCAAAGGTTTTGCTATGGGCTATGTTGGCAGCGCTGTTTTACTTATTGTTAATTTAGCCATGGTAATGACGCGCGAAACTGGTGCCGAAAAATTACAAATGATGCAATGGTCGTTTGTAACCGTTGGTATTTGGTGGTTTGCTTTTTCGCAAATTACATTTTACCATTTGCCTAAAGTTAATAAAGACCAAAATATTTCTAAAAAAACTGAAGGAAACTATTTGCTAAAGGGTTTTAAAGAATTAATTAAAGTTTGGAAAGAGTTGAAACACAATAAAAAATTATTGCGCTTTTTGCCAGCATTTTTTATTTATAGCATGGGAGTTCAAACTGTAATGTTAGTGGCCAATCACTTTGGTTCAGATGAAATTAAAATGGAAGCAGGCCAGTTAATTACAACTATATTAATTATTCAATTTGTTGCTATGTTAGGTGCTTATTTATTTTCATACACTTCACGCAAAACTAGTAATTTATTTACCCTTAAAATTGCCACTGTTATTTGGTCTCTCATTTGTATTGTAACCTATTTATTTGTTCATACAGCCATGCACTTTTATATAGTGGCTGCCTTTGTAGGTTTAGTGATGGGTGGAATCCAGTCATTATCACGTTCAACCTATTCAAAAATGTTGCCTGACACAACCGACCATACTTCTTATTTTAGTTTTTATGATGTTTGCGAAAAATTAAGCATTGTGTTAGGCATGGCTACTTTTGGCATCATTAACGAACTAAGCTCAACCATGCGCACTCCAATTGTAGCACTAATTGCGTTTTTTGTAATTGGATATTTACTTTTGTTACGCGTTCCTAAAATGGATGCAAAAACCATGTAATTTTTTAGTTTTTTTAGCGTTATTAAAAATTATGTTTGGTTTAATTTAACATCATTCAAATCAATTTTGGAGTAAATTATGTTTGAGGTAGGCAGTAAAAGATTTGTTTATTTAGTTGCATTGATGTGTTTTACAGGTACGCTGATACTCATTTTATTAAGCCACGGCACCTATGACCCAGGCGATGGAGTACAACACTACCTCATAGCAAAATATGCGCTAAAACACCCTTTATTGTTGCTTAACCATTGGGGAAAACCAATTTACACCCTTTTATGTCTACCATTTGCACAATTAGGATTTATTGGCAGCAATTTATACAATTTGCTATGCAACACCCTTACTGCTTATTTAACCTTTAAAATAGCCTTAAAACTAAACTTTAAAAATGCATGGGTGGCTTTTGTTTTGGTGTTTTTTTCGCCCCTGTTTTTTATGACCAATTTTAGTGGTTTAACAGAGCCAACTTTTGCCTTAATTTTAACCAGTGCTATTTTTCTGATGCTTAATTCAGCATACGCATGGGCTGCTATTATAATCTCATTTTTACCATTTGCACGCACCGAAGGTTTTTTTATTATCCCTATTTTTGTGATTTATTTATTAGTCAAAAAACAATGGAAGTATTTATTTTTAACCGGGCTCGGCACTCTGTTGTATGCTGTTATTGGCTATTTTGTTTTTAATGATTTCTTTTGGATACTACATCAAAATCCATATAAAGGAGCAATTGATATTTATGGAAAAGGCCCATTATTTCACTTTGTTGCTGCTAACGATCGTTTATTTGGACTACCAGCTGTAGCGCTGTTTATAGTTGGTACAGTAAGTTTATTTAGAATAAAAACTTTTCATAAACAAACAAAAATTAATATTGCTTTTTTAGTATATGGTTCTTTGACGATTTACTTTGTAATGCACTCCATTTTTTGGTGGAAAGGATTGTTTGGTTCGCTAGGTTTACATCGGGTTATGGCTGGGATAGCTCCTTTATTTGGAATAGTTGCTTTAATTGGATTTAATAGTGTTCACCATTTTCTTAATGTTAATAAAACTATTCAAAAAACGTGGTTAATCCTTGTAATTACAGCTATTGTGCTTTGGCCTTTAAAGCAGTATCACCCACCCTTAAAGCCCGATACCGAAATGGGGGTGCTCATTGAAACTGCGGATTGGATAAAAAACAACCACGTAATTGTAAACCAAAAAGTGTATTGCATGTATCCTTATTTGGGCATGTTGTTAAATGTTGATGTTTTTGAACCCGCTCAATACATAAGCACTTGTATGCTTAAATTTCCCGATTTTAGTGATGCATTAGCACCTGGCGATTTAATTATTTGGGATTCCCATTTTGGACATGAGTGTGCTTTTAATCCAACAGATATTGAGAAATTACCTCGTATTAAATTGATAAAACAGTTTAAAAAGCCCAGCTATAGCAATTATATATTTGAGGTTTATGTGTTTGTGGTTCAATAAATGCTTAAATAAAAAATCTTAGGCATATCTATTTTTACCAGTTGTAATACCAATGATACTTTCAATTTTGTTCATCAAGGATTTTTCAAACATATTTCGTGTTTGAAGTAAGAGGTATTATACCGATGTGAAATAAGTAATTGCCCAAATTTACTTCACTAAATTTGTGCTAAACTTCTTTCCTATCGGCATTTACCACTGTAAGAATTATAAATTATTGGTATAATTTATAATTCACATTGGTATAATATATTGGTAATAAAAAAGGCACCCTAAATGAGGATGCCTTTTTACAACTTATTTATAATTTACTATTTTACTACGGTTAATTTTGTAGCTTGTGTTTTGTGATTGCTGTTAATTTGAACAAAATAATTTCCTTGTGGAACATTTGTTAAATCTAAATCTGCTACGTGATTTCCTGGTAATAATTGACCTTTTTCAAACTTTTTAATTAACTTTCCTTCCATATCAAGAATAGAAATAACTACTCTAGAAAAATGATCAACAGTGTAATTAACTCTTGCTGATTGTGCTGCAGGATTTGGGTATAATTCAATATTGAAATTATTACTGTTTTTCTCATTTATAGCATCAGCTGTTGGTGAGTAAACCATAATATCATCAATAAATAATAAATTATCATCATGTGTATCTGACACAAAACCAATATAAATAGTTTGTCCAGCATAAGCAGCTAAACTTACAGAATCTGGTCTTAAAATTCCTCTAAAACGCATAGAGTCATTATCATAATATACATAATTTGTGTCACCATCTAAACCAAAAACGAAACCTGGTGAAAAAGTATAGCTAGCATAAGAACTATCTACTAAAGGATCTACTCTAGTAACATACTCAGCATAAACAGCCATAGTATCAGTAAAACTTGACTCTAAGTTATTTGTTTTAGAAATTAATACCTTATAACCATCCATGTATAATGGTGTTTGGTATGGAGCCGACTTCCAAAATAATGTAAATGAAGCATCAGTAATAGTAAGTGGTGGTGTAATAATCCAATTTGCAATAGGTGTAGCAGCATCATTAGTCCATGAATTACTTACAGCAACAATATTAGTGGTATCAGTAATATCATAGGTTCCTGAAAACCACTCTTCAGGACGTGATTGACCGCTTGCATCGGTTAAAGCATCACCATTAAAGTTTATCCAAAAAGTTTCTGTACCAGTTGGAGGGTTTAAACTAAAATTTTCTGGTGCTCCGTTTTGAAAATTCTCAAAAATTAGAGTATCTTGAGCATTTGAGTTAATAGAAATTGCAAGCAATAAAGCTGCACTTAGTAATGTTTTTTTCATAGGCATTTTTTAAATTATTGCTGCAAATATAATTTATTTACATTGATTTAAAATAAATTTAACGCTTATAATTAATTAGAACATTTGTTTTCTACTTGTTTTCAAGAAGATTATTATTCGCATCGGCCGGCATATAACAAATTGTTTTCTTCATTAAAGCTATATTCAATAGAGCCAATTTGATTCCAAATCATTAGTTAGTGTAAAAGTATCTAATAATGAAAGGAATAAAAAAATACTTATTATTTTGTATCAAATTGTAGTTATATTCTTGCAACTATTGCTATTTAATTTCATATTTAATTTTGACTTTCAGCAACATATTTAATCAATTTTTTTCTTTTCAAATTCACCTATTTATTACCTTACTATTCATGTAAATTTGCTATTAATACTGATACGGTTTCTGTAATAGTCCAACTGATTCAACTCTAACAGCTACTCTATCTTCATTATACCATAAACTCACGGACTAATTTATAATAAGAAAATGTATTAGTTGGACTAAAAAATAATTGCAATTGGTATAATACTATACTCTTACAAATGTATTCAGTTTGGTCTTGCTTGCCGAAAATAGGCTCTCTTCAGCTTTTTCCTTGGTGTGGTATTTTAAAAATATTTGTATAAACATTGTCACAATTCAAAACCTTGTGAGTAATTAGTCGTCCCTCAAAAAGTCCAATTCCTATAGGCCTATTGGATTTACTAAA
>DAORKI010000086.1:0-16570 GCA_035439485.1 Bacteroidia bacterium | reverse complement strand
AAGCCCGACAGGCAGCTATTACCAACGAAATTTTAGAGATTGTAGGTGGTGCAGAGGCTTTGAAAGGATAGATTTAATGATCATTACAAATAATGAAAAACCCGATAAGTGATTATCGGGTTTTTTGTTGGAATTAACTTGAGGCAATTGGAAGGACCTGAATTTAAATGATTTGCTTCGAATTATCCTTTAATTATTTTATGATGGCTGAGCTCATTTTTATCATTCATCATTTGAATAAAATAAACTCCGTTATTGATATCACTGGTTTCGAGGAGCAGCTTTTTTCCTGAGCATTGAAGGGTTTTTACTGCTTGGCCTAGGCTATTGCTTATGATTATGGTAGCATTCTTTTGCTCTTCTGAAAATATAAGGTTTATTTGTGATGTAAACGGATTGGGATATACCCTTAGCAATGATTTAACCTGTAACTTATCTGCTACAACTGCATGAGAACAGTAGTAGCCATAATCCATAACACTGTTTAATCCCCATCCACATGCTTTGCCATTTAAGTATAGTCCTAAATCAACATAATTACAATTTAATCCAACAGAATCTGGGTTATGAATTACGCCAAGATAACCACCATTGGGATTTGAATAATGGTGACCAACATAAATTTTATTGTTGGGAGCCAGCCTTAAACTATAAAAACTGCTTTGCGTTGATGTAAAAATATTTACCCTCGAATTATTAATAGTTGCTGAATCGTTGGAGGAAATGTTGTATTGAATTATTTTTCCTTCGACACCCAAAAAATTATTAACCCAAGCAGTTACATAAAGCATGCTATTATTGGAAGAAAAGCCCACACCATAAAGACCGCTAACACCTCCAGCAGGAGGACTATATGCCCCATTTTCGGGAAGGGTAATGAGGTTGCTTAATTGACCTGTTGTGTTGTCAAAATCAAACAATTCGATGTTTGGTTGTGATAGGGTAACAGCTGCTATTTTAGTTCCATCTGGCGATGCTTTTAATTCGCCAATGGCATCGACACTGGAAATGTCACCATTAAATTTCCCTATTTGAGATACAATTGGGGTTGTATTTATACCCGATGAGCTTACTAAATAGGAAACAAATTCATCAGAATTATACTTGTGTCCAATAAGCCAAATGTCTGTGCCATTGGCATGAGGTATGGCTGTGATTTTTTCAGTTACAGGCGGTGGACACAAGAGGCTATCTTTAAATAGTATTCCTCCTAATCCTCCATTCATTGTCATATCAACCATATGAAATTTATAGCCATGTGGTGAAAATCCAGATAATGCAGCTTGAATTTCAGAAGTTATAATATAATAGCGCGAATTAGAACTCGGTTGTTGAATAATCATTACTTGTGTAATAGTTGATCCACTTGGAATTAGCAATGAATTTGGCATGGTATCCTGATTTCTGTTCCAAACCTTATATGAATTGGTACTAAATAAAAATTCACCGGTATTTTTGTCGGAAATAGCTGCACAGCCTTCAAAGCCATTCATATTTCCGTTTGTTAAAACAATTGGATTGCATTCATTATTAAAATCTAAACCCGCACCATCATTTCCAAAATACCATACATTGGCTTGTTTTTGCGAGTAAGCTTCAAAAAAAATGAACAATAATAATAGTGTAAGGTATTTCATTAATTGATTATTAATAACTATAGTTTTAGAACTTAATAAGTAAGTGCAATGCTACTATGAACGCGCTTTTCAAAATAGAAAATATTCATTAAAAGTAAAATATTACTCCTTGTTACACAATTGTGATTACGATCTCGTTAAATGCAAAATTTAATGTGTTGTGCAACATTTGTTTCAACAACAATTACAAATTTAATATTTCTATAATCAAAAATTGTAAAAGAATGACAAAACTCTTAGTTTTAACATTGAAAAAGCATCTTGCATATAAAAATGGTGCAGTTATAAATACTAAAAAAACAAATTCGATAAATCTCATGGACAACGAAGAGCAAAGCCAAGAAGAGCTTAGGATGGAAAATGAAATAAAGAAGTTAAAATTAACTTTAGAGCATGGAGCAAAGTTCTATGAAAAACCTGAAAGCAATTTACCACTTGGGATTGAGAAAGAGTTCTTAGATTATATCAAACATTTTGAGCAAAAATATGAAGATGTAAAACGAACTACTGTATATGAGTTTGTTGGTCAACCTGCATTTAAAAAAGTGGAGGAAAGTGCAGATAGCGAACTTGATACTGAAATTGAAAAAGTACTTCTATTTAAAAGAACAAACTGTGGGGGTTGCTACTATTTATGAAGTAGATGAGCGTGCATTTTATCGTTTTTTGACAGAAGATTTGATGCAAGAAGAAATAGATGATTTTCGCATTAAGGGCATGATGCATAATTTTATTTATGAAGATTTTTATCCAAATGATGAAGGAGATCTAAGAAAATATAGTGAAGAATTTATAGCAGGTTTACAAGCTGAAAAAGATGAGCGCAGTTTTGATTTTATGTTTTTAATGAATGAGATAACACTAAAACAACAGGTTTACAAAAAGAATGAGGCAGTAAACTATTTTAATTTATTTAGAGATGCTTATGAGGAAATTTGTTTAAAGTACTTTGAAATAACTTCAATTGAAATTCAGGGCGAAATTGGGAATGTAAATTTTGACATTAATTATGAAGTAAAAAAACGCGCAAGAAATAATTGATTTTAAAGGAAATGGTATGCTTGTTTTTATAAATGATTATGTTTATTATTGCAAGGGGTAACGGATGTTTAGAATAACATTTTGCTAGCGTATTCGATCTTATAACTAGCGCTTCTTTCCTATTTTTTGTGCTTCAAATTTGAGGTTGGCAAGGAGGCAAAACCTTGGAAATTATCTTTGCCATAATTTTCACTCTCACTCTGCCCCGCGCGAGGGATTGCGCCATTTGTTTGAGCTCTTTTTGCTTGGTGGCTGTGCGCGGCAGGCAAAAAAGCGAGTGGCAAAAGCCCGGTCCCTCTGAACAGAGGGACGCGCTCAAAAAAAAAATAAATTTTGAATATTCTTCCCTCTCAACATAAATTAAGCAATGCTATAAATAATCATCACTGTTTTCCTCTTTTTTAGGCTTGCTTTTTTCTTTTGGAGTTTCTTGTGTGTTATCGCCTCCAAATAGTTTATGTTTCTTTTTATCCGGATTGGATGGTTGTGGCTTGATTTCCTTTATAGGTGCTTCCTCCCACTCTACTTCAAAATCTTTTGATTTTACTGTTTTTTTATCTGTTGATTCCTTTAAATTTTTATCCTTTTTAAATAATCCGAACTCTTCTTTTAATAGCTGTTTAACTGTTTGTTTCTCGTTTTTAATTTCATCTTTTACAAACTTTTTAAGTTCTTTTTTATCGAATTTTATTTTTGGATTATCCATGTTGCCAGTCATGCTTATGAATAGTGTAGTTTTACCTTTTTCATCTTCCTCCATTTCGTCAAACTCACTATTTTTTGGCACTTCACGCCTTCTTTTTTTACTCAACAATTCATTTAACGTTACCTTAAAATGATAATCAATATTATTATCAAAATCATGTGTCCCACTACAGTATAAATTCATAGCTGATGATTTAATTTCAAATTGTGGAATATATATTTTTTTATTACTAATGCTAATGGTGTTCTCCAACTCTTTGAATTTAATATGGCTTAATTCATTCACAGAAACAAACTTAGACAGTTTATTCATTGGAGTAAAATTAATGAGCTCACCATCAACAATAAGCACTGTTGCATCGGCTAAAATACTTTCTTCAATAATACTGTTTAGGTTGTTCCAGCTGCTTTTGTATTTAATTTCAGCCGATAATTTTCCAGCAAGGTTTTTATTGGTTAATGTTTTTTGTCCAAAATTATTAAGCTGTTCAAATAATTTATCAATGCTAATTTTGGTCAGTTTTGCATCGCAAATGAGATCAAATCCCCCATTCTCTTGAAGGTCAATGGCACCATTAGCATTTGCTCGCCCATCCATTGTTTGAAAACTCAAAGAGTCAAATCTAAACCTATTATCACTAAAATAAATTTGACTTTTTAAATTACTTGCATAAAACTGATCAAACTTAAATTTTGAAATTTTAGCTTGTAATTTCAATTCAAAATTATTGAAATTATTTTCACTTTTGTTTACATTAGATGTGCCTTTACTCTGATTTTTTGGCAACCAATCTTCTAACTCAAAATTGTCGGAGTTAAAATAGGCGCGTAAAATTGCTTTTTCATTTCGTTTATTGAAAAATGTTTGGTAATTTGATAATTCACCCTGCAGCTCCAATTGCGATTTCCCATGGGTAAAGCTTAGTTGTTTTACTAAAATATAATTATCATCAGCATATAAATCTGCAATCATGTTTTCATAGCTTAGTAAGTCATTAACGAATTGAATCTTGCTGTTTATTATTTGTAATTCGCCAGAAATTTGTCCTGGTTTTGTTTGAGAAATGACAGGCTCACGAAGCTGTTGAATGGTACTTGAAATCCGTAAATTAATAGTTGCATCACCTTCCAAAATTTTAAATGTATCAAGGGCAAATATCTCTTTGATAGCTGCTAATTCAACTTGCGCTTTTATATTTCCATCAAGAAAAGGAGCAGTAAAATCGACAATGGAAAAGCTGCCATGAATAGGGCTTTGATTAATTTTTGCAGAAAAAGTATTTACATACACACCTGACGTTTTTAATGTTTGGTCGTGTCCATTGCTGTAATAGCCTTTTACATTTAAATTATTGATTTGAAATTTGCTTGAAGATTTTTTAATATTTGCATTGGCAATGTCAAAAACGGCTTTGATACCTGGCTTTTCAAGCTTTCCTTTTAAAGTTAAACCCAATGCAAATTTTCCATTACTTTGATATTCAACAAATTTATTACTCCATTTTTCGGGAAGCAATGAAATAAAGGATTGTATGTCTAAATCTTTTCCATTGGCTTCGAAATTAATATTATTGTTTAAATAAGTCCCCGATAGTTTAAGCTTAAGTTTTTCAATAATAGCGCTCGCTTCATTGAAACTGTACGCTTTATTTTTTTTCAATAACCCTAATTGTAACTCAACTTTTTTATTGCTAAAATAGGAGGTCTTTTCGTACTCAAATTGATTGATTTTTAAATCTGCATTTAATATCACAGCAAAGTCTTCATCAAACACTTCACCTTTCATTAGCGCATCGTTTATAACTACATTACAACGAAGATGATTACTTGTCTCAATGTAATTGGTTTGGAATTGGTTAAGAAATATTTGGTTAATTTTAAAACTAACAGCAGTATTACTTTTTGACGTATCAGACTTCCAACAATGGTAGTTATCGAGTTGTTCTTTATCAATAAAAAGAAAAAGATGGGCATTATCAATGACTAATTTGTTAATGGTGTAATTGCCTTTAAACAAATCCATTAAATTAAATTGAAGACTAATTTCTTTAGCATTGAATAATGTTTTTGGGCAGTTAATTTTTTCATTTCCAGAATAAACTGATTTAGCATTTACATGATAAAAGCTCAAAGATGCCTTGGGAAAGTTTTTCAAAAGTGAAAACTGAATTTCTCCCACCTGAACTGGAGCAACAAGCTGCTTATTTATTTGACTGATTATTATTTTTTTTACCTGTTCTTCGTACAACAAAGCAACACTTATGGCTGATAGAACAAGGAGCCCGAAAAATATACCTATAGCTATTAAAACTTTTCTTAACATGGTGCATCAAAGGTATTTTACAATCTTGGTGAAAACTTGTACTATTACGATATATATCAACCTTTAGCTGTTAAAAGCTGCCAAATAATACAAAAGTGAAATGGTCTAAAGACCCTTTCAAACTGAGGTAAATGCCGAAGATCATTTGTTAGACCAAATTTATTTGGTCTATTACAAATATCATATAGGTATAAAAAAGGAGCCCCAAACAATTTGAAGCTCCTTTAAAAAAATCCGTATTTAAATATTAATTCGAAACTGTAATATTACCTTTTACAGCATTGGTAGTACCATCATTCAAAATATAATCGAGTACATACACGTAAACACCTGAATTAACTTTTCGGTTTTGGTAATCACCACTCCATACTTCAGCTATATTAGATGTTTCAAATAGTTTGGTTCCCCAACGATCATAAATTTTGATGGTAAACTCTTTGATATTGTTTCCTCTTACTGCAAAATAATCATTGATATTGTCATTATTTGGACTAAATGCATTAGGCACCCAAATATCATAATTTCTAATTACAGTTACTTTTAATGAATCGCTTGCACTACAATTTGTAGCAGGATCCGTAACTACAAAATTGTACACTGTTGTTTCCAATGGTGCTGCTGTTGGCGATAAACAATCGCTACAACTTAAACTTTCAGATGGTGACCATAAATAAGTTAAGTTTTCGCTTGTTGTAGCAGTTAAAGTGGTTGACTCTCCTTCTTGAATAGTTACATCTTCACTTAAAGTTACACTTGGCACAGGATTTACTTGTATACTTATTGAATTAGATATGGCGCTATCGTTTGTAGTACAGGCATAGTTGCTTATCATAGTACAAGAAATACTTACTGTGGAAGTTAAACCAGTTGCAGTAAATGTTGAGTTGGTGCTTGTAAAACTATTAGACCCTATTTGCCATATAAATTGTGGCGCTGCACCTCCAAATTGGGTAGTAGCGTTAAATGTTACCACTTGTCCAACACAAATAATACTTTTATCAGCAGCTATACTAATAGTAGGTGTGCCATAAGGTGAAACCGACATTACCAATGTGTTTGAGCTCGCAGTAGTAGGCGAAGCGCATGGCGCATTGCTAGTTAATTGAACTGTGACTTGTTCATTATTGGCCAAAGTGGAAGATGAAAATGAGTTTCCTGTTGCGCCAGAAACAGCATTTCCGTTAATAAACCATTGTAACTGAGGATTACTTCCGCCACCATTTACAATTGCGTTGAAGGTAACATTATCACCTTCACAAATAATTGTTGAACTTGTACTGATTGAAACAGTGGGTGTAACAGTGGGGTTAACCGTTATCAAAATTATATTGGATGTTGCTGTTTGGCCTGATAAGCAGCTTGATGATGGTGTAAATACAGCAGTGATCTGATCATTATTATTAAGTGTATTAGAACTAAATAATAAGCCTGTTCCACCGGTTACTGCTGTTCCATTAATAAACCATTGAATTATATCCCCTGTATTAGACGAGTTTGGAGTTGCCGTAAAATCAACACTTTGTCCAGAACAAATGGTAGTTATGTTGGCCGCTATAGTTATTGCTGGCGCAGGTGGTGCAGCAATTACCTCTACATCCATGGTTGTAGTAATTCCGCATTGTCCTGCATCTGGAGTAAAAGTATACGTTACAATTCCCGATACATTAGTATTTATGGATGAAGGACTCCAAGTTCCAGTAATGGCTGGTATGTTGTTTGAGCTACTTGGTAAACTTGGTGCGGCAGCACCTTGACATATTGGAGCTATTGCTGTAAATGTGGGCGTTATGCTATTACTTACTTCAATGTCCATTGTCGTATTAGCTGCGCATTGATTTGGGTCAGCAGTAAAATTATAGGTAACAATTCCAATGCTTGAGGTACTAATAGATGATGGATTCCATGTTCCAGTAATGGCTGGCAAATTAGTTGAGCTTGTTGGTAATGTAGGGGCGGCACTATTTAAACATAATGGACCAATTGCCGCAAAGCTAGGTATAATTGAAGTGGTGATTTCAATATCCATAGTTGCTATAGTGGCACACTGTCCAGCATTAGGAGTAAAAGTGTAAGTGCTAATGCCTGCTGTTGTTGTGTTAATAGTAGCTGGATTCCATGTACCTGTGATGGCATTAGTTGAAATGTTTGCCAATGAAGGTGGAGCAGAATTTAAGCATAAGGGCCCAATTGCTGAAAAAATTGGATTTATGTTTGCTGCCGTAATTTCAATATCCAGTGTAGCATTAGCAGCACATTGCCCTGCATCTGGAGTAAAAGTATAGGTAACAATACCAACGGTTGATGTATTTATAGTTGCAGGATTCCAAGTTCCAGTAATAGCTGGTAAATTGGTTGAACTCAAAGGTAAAGTTGTTGGTGTGGTATTTTCACAAAAAGGTCCTATGGCAGCAAAACTTGGTGTTATTGAATTTGTTATGGTAATATCCATGGTTGTGGTTCCAGCGCACTGTCCAGCATCAGGTGTAAAAGTATATGTAAATGTTCCAACACTAGCTGTATTAATAACAGCTGGAGACCATGTTCCTGATATAGCTGGAATATTGTTTGATGTTGTTGGCAAAGAAGGCGCAGTTGAACCTAAGCATAATGGACCAATGGCACTAAAAACAGGAGTTATTGAATTGGTAATCTCAATATCCAATGTGGTAGTAGTAGCGCATTCGCCTACATTAGGTGTGAAAGTATAAGTGGTTATTCCTGCACTTGCAGTGTTTATTGTTGCGGGCGACCATGTTCCTATTATAGGCGTTGTATTATTTGAAGCACCTGGTAAACTAGGCGCAGAAGCATTTAAACACAATGGACCAATGGTTGCAAAAGTTGGTGTAACTGGTGCATCAACTGTAATGTTAAGGGTAGTTGAAATAGCACATTGCCCTGCATTTGGAGTAAAGGTGTATGTGGTGGTTCCAGCTGTTGCGGTGCTTACGGCTGGACTCCATGCTCCAGTTATTCCATTGTTTGAGTTTGTTGGTAATACAGGAGCAGTAGCATTTTGACAAACATTAGCCACAGCGGTAAATGTTGGTGTAACGTTGGCATCAACAGTAATATCAAGGGTTGTGGAAACTGCACATTGCCCTGCACTTGGTGTAAAGGTGTATGTTGTAGTTCCAGCTATTGCAGTGCTTACGGCTGGACTCCATGTTCCGCTTATACCATTGTTTGATGTAGTTGGCAACACAGGCGCAGTAGCATTTTGACATACATTAGCCACAGCTGTAAATGTTGGCGTAACGTTGGCATCTACAGTAATATCAAGTGTTGTTGAAACTGCACATTGCCCTGCAGTTGGAGTAAAGGTGTATGTTGTAGTTCCAGCTGTTGCGGTGCTTACTGCTGGACTCCATGTTCCGCTTATACCATTGTTTGATGTAGTTGGCAACACAGGCGCAGTAGCATTTTGACATACATTAGCCACAGCTGTAAATGTTGGCGTAACGTTCGCATCTACAGTAATATCAAGTGTTGTTGAAACTGCACATTGTCCTACATTTGGTGTGAAGGTATAGGTTGTTGTTCCAGCTGTTGCGGTGCTTACTGCTGGGCTCCATGTTCCGCTTATACCATTGTTTGATGTAGTTGGCAACACAGGTGCGGCAGCATTTTGACATACATTGGATATGGCAGTAAATGTTGGGGTAACTGGAGCATTAATGGTAAATGCAAGTGATGATGTTCCTGTTATTGCAGGATTATCTGAAATTATTCGAATTAAATAACCGCTTCCTGTAGGTGTTCCACCTGGAATAGTTACAGATATTGTTCCTGCGTTGGCAGTACTAACTAATGTTCCAATATTGATTGGTGAAGTAAAACTACCTGAAGCATCGCTCAATTGAGCAGTATAAGTATTTCCTCCATTAAAGGTTCCTGAAGATGTAAAGGGAACAGTAAAAGTTGCCCCTGCACAAAAAGGGCTACCCGAAATAGTGCCTGTTGTTATACTGTTTGTAATATTAGTAATTCCTTCAATTTTAACATCATCAATTGAGTATGCAGGGTCGGCAGCAACAAACTCATTAGCGCTATTTTGCACCCACATAAAGGCAAATCTTAGGTCTGCTTGGTTATCAAATACAGGATTAGTTACAGTTACTTGTGTCCATGAATCTATTTGAGCATATGTGGTAGGATTTTGTATCCAAGTGTTGCCTCCATCTATACTATAATAAGTTCGTCCAAAATAGGCATCAGTTGCAATAGCATCACCATTACATAACAACCAAAAACTTAAAGTTACATTTGTAGCTCCAAGAGTTGAAACACCAGTATTCATTTTAGTCAATTTATTACCATCGGCTGGAGCTAAAAAAGTTGCATTTGCTGTTAATGCACTTCTAATATGCATATAAGTAGATGTTGGATTACCAACTATGCCAGCAGGTTGGGTTGGTGTATTCCCAAAAAAGCTATTGTAAGTTGCATTAGTTACCCATCTATTGCCAGTGGCAGCAGGGTCAGAACCAATATCAGAGGCATTCATAGTAAAAGCAGCACCACCAGCATTAAAATTTTCGAAATAAAGCGTTGTTTGCGCTTTAGTGGCTATTGTAAGGCAAAGCATAGCCAAGCCACCTAATATGGTTAATTTTTTTCTCATGAAAATTGAATAATTATTTTATACTACTTAAATATAATTAAATTATGCTTAATACTGCACAAATTTTAATCCATTTTTAGGATTGTATCTTTGCTTTTGCAATAATGCTTTTTTATACATTAAACAAAGCTCCATACCTCCTCTACTGCTTGATGCTACTTGCAAAGTTGACACATTAAAGTCGTAATTTACACCAAAACTAAAATCTAAATAATCAATTCTAACATTGATAAAAGCCGCATCTTGTAATCTATAATAAATACCTGCAACTAATGCAGTTTCTTGCACCCATCCCGTATATTTTGACTGTTCAACCAATCTATATCTCCATGCAGCCCCTAAATTCAGCAATCTTTGAGTTCCTTGTTGAAAGTAAACCACACTTGGTAATATGGATGTTCCTGGACGACCAGGTAAGGTATATTGTCCAATAAAATTAAATCCTACCTTCATATACAGCGGATCTTTGGCGACTTTTGACAGAGAGATACTTGGCTTATTGATATGCCACAAAGAAGCACCTGTGCTGATTCTAAAGTTTTTACCAAAAGTTTGACTCCAGTTGGTTCCAAAAGAAACATCGAGATAAGTTAAATTACTCCCAACTGGACTTTCGCCCGAGGCTAATGCAGGGTCATAACGAACACCATTGTATTGTTTATCCCAAGTTAAAGCATCATAACTCATTGACCTTTGACCAGCTCCGGCTTGAAAACCTAATGATAGCATTCCACCACTTCCTGGATCCAAGAGTTTACTATAACTCATGGATAAATTTGCCTGTTTTACAGACAATTGAGAAGCCCCAGCTTTATCATTGTTAACAACCAAACCTAAACCAAAAAAATCGTTGGTTTTCCTTTTTGGCGGCAAGGTTCCATCAACCGCTGCAGAAATCGTTTTATATGGCTCAGCACTTACGCTTTTCCACTGGTTTCGGTAGTTTAAGCCTAAACGAATATCTTCATTCATTACCCCAGTTAGCGCAGGGTTTAAATTTAATGGAGAGGTCAAATATTGCGAAAAATGCATATCCTGTGCAACTGCACTTCCTGCACACAAGGCCGAAGAAAATATAATGGTAAATATTTTTTTCATATAATTAATTTTAATTTGTAAGTCTTTATCTAGATAATGTTATGTTCCCTTTAAATTCCTTTGTTACACCATCTAGGAACACAACAGTGATATAATAAACATAAACACCTGTATTGATATCCTTAAATCGATTGGTCCCATCCCAACCATAATTAGAATATGGTGATTCAAAAATTACAGCTCCATATCGGTCCCAAATTTTCATATTCACTGATTTTATATATGGACCGCGGGCATAAAAAACATCATTAATATTATCGTTATTTGGTGAAAACCCGGAAGGAATAAATACTTCGTAATTAGGTTTTACTTCAATTTTTATGGTATCCCTTGCAATACAGCCTGCCGTGTTTTTATAATTCATAACAAAATCGGTAGTAATGGTAGGATTTGCAATTGGATTAAGACAAGTGTTGCAACTTAAAGTTGAATCAGGACTCCAAAGATAAGTTCCCAAATTTGCAGGTCCATTAATTTCAGGGTCAGTTTTATAGGATTCACCAAAAAAAATAGAAACATCAGGTCCTAAATCCACATCTGCAGCTGGCAAAATATGAATTACATAATCATTCGAAATGGCTGAATCTACTAATAAGCACATATAATTGCTGTACATTATACAGCTTAAGGTATCATTTTCTTGAAAAACAGCAGCATTCACCGACAAGTTTGAACCACTAGTAGAGTATAAAGTATCGTTAATATACCACTGAAAAATTGGGCTTGTTCCTCCTCCTGTTTGATTAGATATAAATGTAACAAGTTGACCTGGGCAAATTGCAGCATTGGGTAAAATACTTACGCTTGGAGTTTCAAAAGGTAAAATATTAATAGATACCGTATTAGATGTTGCAATAGGTGAAGATGCACATGTGGAGTTAGATGTAATCTGCAAACTAACTAAATCACCTTGTACTAATGATCCCGTGGTAAATGTACTACTGTTACCTCCTGGCGCTGCTACCCCATTAATTAACCATTGGTAAGTTGGAGCTGTTCCACCGTTGGTAATTGATGAACTAAAGCTGGCTGTTCCACCAACACAAATTTCAGTTGTATCAGCGCTAATGGTAACAGTTGGGCTTGAAGCTGAAAGAACTGTAACTATAGCACAAACAGTATCAGGGGAGTTTGAAGCACAACTCAATGAAGAAGTTGCTATTACACAAATTTCAGTACCATCGTTAATTGGAATTGGAGTTCCAGTATAATTGAGCACCGATGAAGTTGCGGTTGGAATTAAGTTATCATTTACAGTCCAAGCAAAGGTTGGTGTGGTCCCTCCATTTACCGTTGATGCTGTTAAAGTGATAGGATCGCCAGTACAAATAATAAATGGACTTGGCACCGTTGTTAATGATGCACTTAAAGGTGGTGCAGCAACAAAGGTAATATTTTGAGCCGTAGATGTAGCAGGTGAGTTACTTACACAAGTTAAGTTTGAAGTAACAATAACCGTAACTGCATCACCATTTTGGAGTGAACAAATTACAAGTGAGTCCTCGGTAGAAATACCTGGTGCATTTGCGCCATTCACTTGCCATTGATAAGTTGGGGCTGTGCCTCCATTTGTAACAGTTGTATTAAAAGTAACACACTGTCCAGCACAAATAGCTGTTCCGGGATTAGCTGTTACTGTCACACTTAAAGGCGCAGGTGCATTAATAGTAAATGGTCCAATAGCTGTTGATGTTGCAACTGGTGCACTTGAAACAATTTGTATCATATAACCTGAACCAGTTGGGGTGTTACAAGGAAAAGTTAATGGAATACTCCCAATATTAGCAGTGCTAGTGAGGGTTCCAATATTAACAGGGGCAGCGAAGCTACCTGTTGCATCACTTAATTGAACTGTATAATCATTACTAGAGGTAAAGGTTCCATTACTTGAAAAGGGTAAATTGGCTGTTGAACATGCGCAAAATGGTCCAACCAAATTACCAGCTGTTATTGTGTTAGCGGATACAGGGCTTGTGAGGCTAATGCTTCCTATTGCAATGGAGGGATCAGTTGCAATTCCATCATCAATATTTTGCCAGTAGAAACCTATTTTTACATTTGGGTTATTGTCGGCAGAAGCTGGAAGAGCAACACTAAATGCTGTCCAATACCCTTGTGATGCTCCATCACAAACAAGCGTATTACAAGGACCTCCTTGGCCATCTCCACAAAGAGTTTTTGGCATATCTGCTAACAATGACCAAGTTACACCATTAAAATACCAAACCTGAGCATTATCATTGGTACCATCTCCAAATTCAATGTAATTAAATGACAAAATTATATTTGTTTGACCAGTGCAATTAATAGTTGGACTCTCCACACGTAATTCTGTATCTGTCATAAAGCCACCTGTTTCAAGGTATAAAGCTCCGTTATCGCCAATTAAACCAGTTCCAATATGTAAACTTTGCGCAACATAAGGAGTGGGAGGAGGCAGCGGAACTGGGGGGCAATCATCTCCACAATTGTTGGGTTGCATACTCGCTTCAAGGCAGCTGATGTACCAAATATTGGGAAATCCACCAACATTATTACCTGGTAAAGTTGTCACACTCCAAGCACCTGGATTAGAGCCTACGTACCCATTGGCTTCACCACTTGCTACAACATTTGTTACTGAAAAATCTTCTGTCCAAAATTGAGCATTCACTATTTTTGCAGAGCAGATAAATATGATTATTGTGGTTACTAAAAAGGGGAAATGTTTTTGTTTGGTAGAGTTCATTACGATATTAAATACGATTTACGCTATTAATTACGGATTTGTATTGGGCAATGTTAGTTAATATTTTTAATTTAAGAAAGTTTTATTGCATAAAAGTCCCCTATTTTTTTAAATTTTCAATAAATTGATAGAATTTTTTAAAAATCAACAGAAAAAAAACAAAAGAATACGCTGCTTTAACTTTTTAATGACAATTAAAATTTTGAATACACTACATTTGCGGCTCAAATAAAAATTATGGCCAAAAAGCGAGGTTTTAATTCTGATGACACTGAAGATTTACCTAAAGCAAAAATAAATAAAGCATCCTTACAAAAAACGAAACGGTTGTTTACCTACATAGGAGAACACAAGTGGAAATTATATTTAGGTTTATTTTTTTTATTGCTTACAGGGGCCACGGCTTTGTTATTTCCTATGTTGTTAGGAAAATTGGTTAAAACCATTGAAAATAAAAATTTCGAAGAAATTAATAGTATAGGTTTATTACTAATTTTAGTGCTAACTGGTCAAAGTATTTGTTCATATTTTAGAGTTTACCTTTTTGTAAATTACACCGAAAACACATTAGCATCGTTACGTCAGGCGGTTTATGCCCATTTAATTACATTGCCAATGTCGTTTTTTGTTCAAAAACGTGTAGGTGATTTAAATTCACGAATGTCGGCCGATATTGCTCAAATTCAAGATACTTTAACTACTACTATTGCTGAGTTTTTGAGGCAGTTTATTTTAGTTATTGGAGGCATCATTTTATTGGTTGTTATTTCTCCCAAATTGACCTTAATGATGTTGGCAATAGTACCAGTTGTTGCAGTTGCTGCAGTTATTTTTGGACGATTTATTCGCAAAACATCACGCCAAGTGCAAGAAAAAATTGCAGAATCCAATACTATAATTGAAGAAACTTTACAAGGTATTACGAATGTTAAAGCTTTTGCCAATGAATTTTTTGAAAATAAGCGCTATCGTCAAAGTACCGAAGAAATTGTAAAAATTGGAATTTTAGGAGGAAAATATCGAGGCGCATTTGCTTCATTTATCATTTTTTGTTTGTTTGGTGCTATTGTAGCCGTGATATGGTATGGCGTTGTGTTAGCTTCAAAAAATCAATTATTAATTGGCGATTTAATATCTTTTATTTTATACTCGGCCTTTGTTGGCGCTTCATTTGGTGGAATTGCCGAATTGTATGCACAAATTCAGAAGGCAGTTGGTGCTATTGAGCGGGTATTTGAAATTTTGGATGAAAATGCTGAAGCGCTCGATATTGTAGCTCCAAAAGGTGTAATTCATAGAATTAATGGGAAGGTAAATTTTAGTCAAGTTGCATTTACATACCCTTCGCGTAAAGAAGTTCAAGTGTTAAAAAGTATTTCATTTGAAAGCAAAAAAGGCGAAACAATAGCCATTGTTGGTCCAAGCGGTTCAGGTAAAAGCACATTAGTAGGCTTGTTGCTTCGATTTTATGATGTTGAGAGTGGCCAAATATTAATTGATGATATAGATTGTAAAAGTTACAATTTGACCGACCTTAGAAACAATATGGCTATTGTACCTCAAGATGTATTATTGTTTGGAGGCACCATAAAAGAAAACATAGCCTATGGTAAACCCAATGCTACTTTTGATGAAATTAAAGAAGCAGCTAAAAAGGCAAATGCCTATGATTTTATCAATAGCTTTCCTGAAAAGTTTGAAACTATTGTTGGTGAGCGTGGGATAAAACTATCAGGTGGACAAAGGCAACGAATTGCCATTGCTAGAGCTGTATTAAAAGACCCTGCCATTTTAATATTAGATGAAGCCACTAGTTCACTTGACTCTGAGTCGGAAAGAGTAGTTCAAGAGGCTTTAGATAAATTAATGGTTGGTCGCACCTCTTTTGTTATTGCCCACCGACTTTCAACAATAAGAAAGGCCAACAAAATAGTAGTAATTGATAAAGGAACAGTGGTTGAAACTGGCACGCATGAGCAATTGATGAACATTGAAGGTGGGCTTTATCAAAGTCTAAACAAACTGCAAATGCAGCATCAATTAGTGAATTAACATTAGCTGCAATAGGGATAGCAGCAGCTACCATGTAGCGCAAGTAGCCCGTGCTTGAGCACAGCGAAAGCATTACCCAAAATAATGACTAAAGCCTATTTATCTCAAGTTCCGTATAAGTATTATCAATAGCAATTATTTTTTGTCCTTTGAATTTATACCGATATGATATTTGTAATAGGCCAAATAAATTTGGTCTAACAAATGATCATCGGCATTTACCAAAGTTTGAAATGGCCTAAAGACCATTTCACTTTCGTATTAATTCAGGATAAAAAAAATATGCAATGCTTTATGCCAAAACTACTTAGTCGTCCCTCAAAAAGTCCAATTCCTATAGGCCTATTGGATTTCCTAAATAA
>DAORKI010000085.1:0-16716 GCA_035439485.1 Bacteroidia bacterium | reverse complement strand
TTAGGAAATCCAATAGGCCTATAGGAATTGGACTTTTTGAGGGACGACTAATTATGTATAGATTTTTGCGTTAGCGGTTGAAGTGGATATCCTTTTTATGTGGTGTGCTAAGTGCGGTAGGAAAATAAAAAGATAGGAACGGAAAACGCGACCCTGCCAAAGGTAGGGGAACGCCCTCATTAAAAATGTGTCTGGTAAATGGCACATGATTTTATTGTTGATTTAGCATCATTTGTGATTTTGTTTTTTTAACGCAATTGAGGAGTTACCTATTGTAATGCGTAGTGATAAAGTGTAATTCATTTTATTTCTCATCCTTAATTTTATTGCTATGAAATTTTCATCCATTGCTTTAGCTTTTGCCTTTGTTAGTTTATTGCTTTCATGCAGTCCACAGCGCGGTGAACATGAAAAAGAATCGTTGACTGTAACACATCATGATCAAGATGCAGCATCCTCTGAAGTGTCCAACCATGAACTTGCCGAACAAGAAAAAGAGCTACAACTTAAAAGTGCTTTAAGTTCAAACGCAGCAGTGGTCAATACTAAAGACACAGTGCATCAGTTTGTGCGCACTGCCGAAATGAAATGTTTGGTAAACAATGTAGTGGAATCGACTCATGCCTTTGAACGTATTGTGGCGCAGTACAATGGTTTTGTGACTTACACGCATTTACACAGCAATGTAAATAGTTTTAGAGAAATACCCATTGGTGTTGATTCAATTTTAAGTTCGAGCACCTATACAGTAGTGAACAATATTTCATTGCGTGTACCCAATATTCATTTAGATACCGTGCTTAAAAGTTTTGCGCAATACATTGAATATTTTGATTACAGAATTATTAAGGCTGATGATGTAGCGCTACAATTGATGGGGAACCGGCTGTCCTATAACCGCAATATCAATAGTGCCGATAGAATGCAACAAGCCCTGCTACAACAAAAGGCTAAGTTGAATGAAATTACCACAATGGAAGAAAGTATTCATGACAAGCAGGCACAAGCCGATGCAGCGTATTTACAAAATGTAGCTTTAAAAGATAAAATAGCTTACAGCACGGTAACAATTGAATTATACCAACCTAAAACAGTGATGCAGCAATTGCGGTTGACTGAAGAGCACTTGGGTAAATATGAACCAAGTTTAGCCAGTAAAATAATACATGCCTTAAGTTTTGGTTGGCATATATTTGAAAGTATAGTTCTTTTTATATTAAAGCTATGGCCTTTGGCTATGTTGGGTTTGATAGCTTATGTTGCTGTTAAAAAATATGGAAAGTGATGGGCTAGTAAGCTAATGCGCTGATGTTTCAGACTTTGGAGACTTTGCGTTTTCTCTGCACTCCTTGAGTTTAAATTTTATGTGCATCAGTGGCAAACAACCATAAGACAATTAGCTCATAGGCTGATGAGCTAATTTGATGAGGATGATTACTTTGCAGTCATTGCGTATTCTCTGCGCTCTTTGCGTTTAAACTGAAATGCATCAACTGCAGTATCAACTGCCAATTAAATTTCTTATTTTTGATGTTTATTAAAAAGCACATACACGATTTATATATGCAAAACCCAACGCAAATAAAATGTCCGAGTTGCGGCACCGAAATAGATGTTCAGGATATATTGGCACATCAGGTTGAAGAGCAAATTAAAGTAAAATACCAATCAGCTTTAGCCGAAGAACGTAAAAAGTATGAGGCACAACAAAGCCAATTCATTAAAGAAAAAGAAGATTTTGAGAAGAAAAAGCAAAAGGAAAATGAATTGTTTAGTGAGCGCCTAGAAACAAAACTAAAAGAAGAGCGCAAAGCCATTGAAGAAAAATTAAAAGCAAAACTGAGCGAAGAACAAAAAGATCAATTTGAATTATTGCAACAAGAATTAAAAGATAAAAGTTTGCAAATTCAGGAACTTAACAAGAGCAAAGCTGAAATTGAGAAATTGAAACGCGAAAAAGAAGAAATAAAATCACAAGTAGAAGCTGACGCAGCCAAACGATTAAACCTTCAAATTTCAGAGGAAAAAGAAAAAATTCGTAAATCAGAGGAAGAAAAAAATGAATTGCGAATGAAAGAGTTGATGAAACAATTAGAAGATCAAAAGCGATTGACTGAAGAGATGAAACGTAAGCAAGAGCAAGGCTCCATGCAGTTGCAAGGCGAGGTACAAGAGTTAGCCATTGAAGAATGGTTAACTACAAAATTCCCACTAGATTCCATTGAAGAAATTAAGAAAGGCGCACGAGGTGGCGATTGTGTGCAAATAGTAAACACCCGAGCACAACAAAATTGCGGCTCTATCTATTATGAAAGCAAGCGCACAAAAGATTTTTCGCCCGCTTGGATTGAAAAATTTAAAACTGATATACGTGAGCGCAATGCCAATATTGGCGTGCTTGTAACAGAAGCCATGCCCCCAGGAATGGAGCGAATGGGTTTAAAAGATGGTATTTGGATTTGCACTTTTGAAGAGTTCAAAGGTTTGAGTGCTGTATTACGCGAAACTATTATACAATTAAGCAATGCACTCGCCTCGCAAGAAAACAAAGGAGACAAGATGCACATGTTGTACGATTACTTAACTTCTAACTCATTTCGCATGCAGGTGGAAGCCATAGTGGAAGGTTTTACCACCTTGAAAGCTGACTTGGAAAAAGAAAAAAATGCGATGGCACGTTTGTGGAAACAACGTGAAAAACAAATAGAGAAGGTAACACAAAATACGATTGATATGTATGCATCCATTAGAGGTATTGCAGGTAGCGCTGTGCAAGAAGTGAGGCAATTAAATATGGATGCAGATGATTTATTACTTGAATAAGCAAATTTTAAGGCAATGCCATAAAATTAATATGGCTTAAACTCACAATATTAAGTTTTAATTCGTATAATTACATATTCTAATTTAATCCTCATGCCATGAAAAAACTACTTACCCTTATTTGTTTATTTGCATCCCACTTTGTTAACGCACAATTTTACGTTCAAGGTGACTTAACAGTTAACATTGAAATTTTTTATTATCATGACTCAACTCAATGTATGTCCTATGGAAATACAACCTATTTAATCAATGTGCAAAATTCTTTTTTGGGTGATACTGTTAAAATTATTGATGCATTCGGAGGTGTATTAATAAACACTGAAGTAAATTTAACAGGTCAAAACCCTTGGATCTTAAACGTGCCTTGCTTTGCTTGTCCTAGTATGGCTCCAGATTATTTGGCAAGTCAAGGTGTGAGTTTTGATGGAGGACCCAAAAAGTTTATATCTGGCCCCGATACCATTCCATTTGCCTTTTCATCACAAGTTTTTACTGTGCCAAATCCATGCAGTTACGGAAATTTATCAGGTAGGGTATATATCGACAATAACAATGATTGTGTTTACAACACAGGTGATGGTACTTTGCAAAGCTTTTATGATTTAGATGTGAATGCCAATTATAATGGAAATTTTTTTGATTTCTACAATTATCAAAATAACTCGAATGGTATGTATGGAATTGATGTACAAACTTCTTACTTAATTGACGGTCAACTCACCTACTCAACAGGCATGTTGCCATTTGCTTATCCAAATTCATGCACACCTGGAGTTTACAATTTTGATGTGAACAGCCCATTTCCAGTAAGTAATCTTGATTTTGCCTTAAGTTGTACTTCAAATATTGATGTTGGTGTTTTTTCTATGGTAGCTGGCCCTGTGCGCCCTGCCATTCCTTTTTTCTTTTATCCACACGCTTACAATGTTGGCTGTGATACAGTTTCGGGTACAATGCAAGTGATATTAGATCACAGGGTTACTCTCAATTTAGGATTGAGTAGCCTTCCTCCAACCACGGTTAGCGGTGATACATTAACCTGGAATTTTGGTCCCTTAAGTAATTTAAGCACTTCTGGTTTTTGGAATAGTTTGACTTCAGGATTGCATTTAACACCAGATTCTACAGTTAATATTGGAGATACACTTTGTTTTCAAGTAAGTTCTAGTATTCCCACCATGGACACTAATCCTAGCAATAATGTATATACATCATGTTACCCAGTTGTAAACTCCTACGACCCAAATATCAAAGAAGTTATGCCAAAAGGAATTGGAGCTGAAGGATTTATTCCACCCTCAACCAATGAGCTAACATATACCATTCATTTTCAAAACACAGGTAATGCTCCCGCCATCAATGTAGCTATAATTGATACTATCGATGTAAATTTAATTCCTGAAAGTATTGAAATATTGGGTAGAAGTCACACCATGACTCCTGAATGGATGGCACCAGGCGTTATCAAATTTAAATTTAATAATATTAATTTACCTGATAGTTTCAGCAATGAACCCGCAAGTCATGGTTTTGTATCATTTAAGGCTAAATTAACCCCTAATTTAAATCTCGGTACAACTATTGAAAATACTGCCTATATTTATTTTGATTTGAATGCACCTATAGTAACCAACACAAGTTTGAATACCATAGATTTTATCACTGCGACTAGCATTAAAACGGTGAATAACAATATAATAATACACCCTAATCCGGCTAAAAATGAACTTTTTATCAACATGACCAATTTCAAAAGCAAATCATTTTCTTATTTAGAAATCTTCAGCATTTCAGGTCAAATGGTATGGGAGCAAGGCATCTCACAAAACACTACCAAAGTTGATATCAGTAATTTAAACAAAGGACTTTATTTCTTAAAAACCAATGTTGATGGACAAGTTTCAACTGTTAAATTTATTAAAGAATAAGTTGTAAACATCCACTTTAAGATAAAATCATGTTAAGATAGCCTTAAGGACGTATGTTCTTAAGGCTATTTAATTAAATTTGTTGCTTGATTTTAATGAACAAGATATCAAGCTAAGTGTAAAATATATTTTTTTGTCGGCATCAATACCTTTGTTGCTGTTTATTTGCACTTTAGTGATGAGCAAACCCAATAAAAATACATCAGCTTATCATTTCAAACCAATTTATGTTGATACCACCATTGTTGATACGGCTAAAAAAGTTGTCTCTAAACCTGATACACTAAAAGTGTCAAAAAATGCAATTGATGAGCAAGTTAAATACCAAGCTGTTGATAGTATTATCTTTGTTGTAGATAGTCAATTGGTCTTTTTATATGGCAAGGCCGAAGTGTATTATGGCGATATCAACTTAAAAGCAGGAGAAATTTATATTGATCAACAAAAAAATTTAGTTGAAGCAAAAGGTGTGCTCGATTCTAGTGGTAAAAAGGTAGATAATCCCGACTTTAGTGATGGCTCTCAAAATTTTAAATCGAAGCATATTGTTTACAATACTAAAACTAAAAAAGGAAAAATAAAGGAAGTTACTACAGTTGATGGCGAAAGTTATCTGCGAGGTGAAAGTGTAAAAAAAGACAGTACTGATGTAACTTACATGCAACATGGAAGTTATACTACATGTAATTTGGAGCATCCTCATTATTATTTTGCATTAAGCAAATTGAAAGTTATCCCTGATGATAAAATTGTAACTGGACCAGCCAACTTAGTTGTGGCTGATGTTCCTACTCCACTGGCTTTGCCATTTGGTTTCTTCCCCAACCGAAAAGGACAAGCCAACGGTATTTTGTTGCCTACCTATGGACAAGCCGATAATTATGGTTTCTTTCTAAAAGATGGAGGTTATTATTTAGGCATTAATGAACATTTTGATGTGATGATTCGTGGCGATATTTATACGCGTGGAAGCTGGGCACTGCGCACTGAAAGTCAATATGCTCAAAAATACAAGTACAATGGAAATGTAAATTTAAGTTATGCGGTGTTTAAATTAGGCGAAGAAGGTTTCCCAAATTTTCAAAAGCGTAAAGATTTTTTTGTGAGATGGAACCATGCGCAAGATCCTAAGGCCAATCCTAGCAGTCGTTTTAGTGCTGATGTTAATTTTGGTACAAGCAGCTACAATCAACTTAACGCTACCAATACCAATGATATATTATCCAACACATTTCAATCGTCAGTTCAGTATACAAAATCATTTGCCAAAAGTAATTTAACTTTAAGTGCACGCCAGTCGCAAAACACAGCTACTAGAAAGTTTGACATTAGCGCACCTGAATTGACTTATGCTGTAAATCGATTTTATCCTTTTAAAAGAAAAAATCAAGTAGGAGCCAATAAATGGTATGAAGATATAGGTTTGAGTTATACCAATTCAACCAGGGCGCAACTTTCAACTATAGATAGCTTGCTCTATAAAGGCGATGTTAATTTTGAAAAAGAAATCAGCAAAGGCACAAATCATGTGTTACCCATTACCACTTCTATAAAATTATTTAAATATTTTACTTTTAGTCCAAGCGCCACTTATACAGAATCTTGGTATTTACAATCTATTCGCAAAAATTTTGATGCCGAAACCACTTCAATTATTACCGATACTGTTAAGAGTTTTGCTCGCGCTCGTGACCTAAGTTTGAATACGTCTTTAAGAACCATTGTTTATGGCATGTACCAATTTAAAGGCGGTCCTGTTAAGGCACTACGTCATGTAATTACACCTAGTGTTGGCTTTACTTACAATCCAGGTATTTCAGGTTATCAAACAGTGAAAAATGAAATTACTGGGGTATCTACCAATTACAGTGTTTTTGAAGGCGCCATGTTTGGAGCTCCATCTCAAGTAAAATCGGGTTTCTTAAATATGGGTTTAGTGAATAATCTTGAAATGAAAGTGCGTTCAGCAAAAGATACCATTAGTGGATTTAAGAAAATAAAAATATTTGAAAATTTAAGTATTGATTCGCGTTATGATGTGCTTGCCGATTCTTTTCAATTGGCTCCTATGAGCATGAACCTGCGTACAACGCCATTCGAGTATATGACCATCAATATGAATGCAGTTGCTGATCCCTATAGTCTTGACCCCGTTTCAGGTAGAAGATTGGATGAATTTATTGCTGAAAATTCAAATGATTTAGCGAGAATTACTTCTATGAATGTAGCCATAACCCTTAATTTAAAGAGCAAACAAGCCAAGCCTCAAACAGAGTCTAAAAATGCTTCCAAAGAAGAATTAGATGAAATTAATAGAAATCGTTATCAATATGTTGACTTTAATATACCTTGGACGCTTACTATGAGCTATAATTTTATTTATGCTAAACCTGCATATGTTGGTGATATTAAGCAAACTTTATCCTTTAGTGGCGATTTTAATATTACTGATAACTGGAAAGTGGGCATGAACTCAGGATTCGATTTAAAGCAAAAGACATTTACCTACACGAGCATGAATATTTATAGAAATTTACATTGCTGGGAAATTCGCTTAAATATGGTTCCTTTTGGATTCAGGAAAAGCTATTCCATTGATATCAATGTAAAATCGAGTATTTTACAAGATTTGAAATTAAGCCGCAAACGCGATTGGTACGATTTACAATAAAATAATATCATATAGTATTACAAAATATATAATTTAGCCACAAAATAATGAAGATGACAAAAGTTCACAATTTTAGCGCAGGCCCTGGTATATTGCCACAAGAGGTATTGCAACAAGCCGCAAATGCATGTATTAATTTCGATAATTTAAATTTATCATTACTCGAAATTTCACATCGCAGTAAGAATTTTGAAGCTGTTATGAATAACTCTCGACAATTGGTAAAGGAATTATTGCATTTAGATGATGATTTTGAAGTGATTTTTTTAGGTGGTGGTGCTAGTTTGCAGTTTGCTATGGTGCCTTATAACTTGCTGCGCACCGATGGGAAAGCAGGTTACGTAAATACAGGTGTGTGGGCAAGTAAGGCCATCAAAGAAGCAAAAATAATTGGGAACACTGTAGTTGTAGCTTCAAGCGAAGATCAAAAATTTTCATTTGTTCCAAAAAACTATGAAATTCCTAGTGATTTAGACTATTTACATATTACTAGTAACAATACTATTTATGGGACACAAATGAAAACATTTCCAAAAACTAATGTACCATTGGTTTGCGATATGAGTAGTGATATTTTTAGTAGAGAAGTAAACGGAAACGATTTTAGTTTGATTTATGCTGGAGCGCAAAAAAATATGGGTCCAGCAGGTGCAACTATGGTAGCTGTAAGGAAAAGTGCACTAGGTAAAACTGGTCGCAAAATGTTGTCTATGCTCGATTATCAGGTACATATTAAAGGCGACTCTATGTACAACACTCCTCCAGTATTTCCTATTTATGTTTCAATGCTTACTATGGAATGGCTTAAAAATAATGGTGGTATTGCTCATATTGAAAAAGTAAACAATCAGAAGGCAGCATTACTTTATGCTGAAATAGACAGAAATCCTTTATTTAAAGGTACTACAGCTGTAGAGGACAGGAGTAATATGAATGTTACTTTTGTGATGCATGATGCCACTCTCGAGCCTGAATTTGATAAACTTACTAAAGAAGCTAATTTAAGTGGCTTACGCGGACACCGTGATGTGGGAGGCTATCGTGCATCTTTGTACAATGCTTTGCCATTAGAAAGTGTGCAAGTGTTGGTTGAGGTAATGCAACAATTTGAAAAGAATAAGTAGTTCATTATCGAATGAGTTGATAAAATGCAATTTTGGTAAATTTTAAATGGAGAGCAAAGCAAGGATTTTATATTTCTGATAAAACGAAGAAACATTGCGTATTGATTTGGAACGAGAATTACTGGCATAATGAAATTTTGAAATAAAAAAAGTGATTTGATTTATATAAACTAAAAAAGGATGACTAAAATAAAATTATTGGCAAATGATGGTATTGATGATAATGGGAAAGCTATACTTGAAGCGCATGGTTTTGAAGTTATCACACAAAAAGTAGCTCAAGATGATTTGATAAATGCTATCAATGCAAATGGATATCAAGCATTAACTGTGCGCTCGGCAACTAAGGTGCGTAAAGATTTAATAGATGCTTGCCCAGGCTTAAAATTAATTGGTAGAGGAGGAGTAGGTATGGATAATATTGATGTAGAATATGCACGTAGCAAAGGAATCGGTGTTTATAATACGCCAGCCGCTTCTTCTAACTCGGTAGCCGAATTAGTATTTGCTCATTTGTTTGCTATGTGCCGATTTATATATGATAGCAACCGTCAAATGCCAATTTCTGGCAATACAAACTTTGAAGAGTTAAAAAAGAAGTATGCCAAAGGGGTGGAGCTAAAAGGTAAAACTCTAGGTATTATAGGTATTGGACGCATAGGTCAAGCAGTTGCCCAAATTGCATTGGGAAGCGGTATGCGCGTAATCAGCCACGATCCATTTATCAGTAAAGTAGAAATTACCATAGATATACAAGGCATAAGCCCTAAACCTGTAGTAAAAATTGAAACTGTTAGTTTAGATGAAGTCCTCGAAAATAGTGATTTTATTACAGTTCATGTGCCAGGTGGCAAATTAATTGGAGAGACTGAAATTACCAAAATGAAGAAAGGCGTTTGTCTGGTGAATGCTTCTAGAGGAGGTGTTATTGATGAAAATGCATTAATTTCAGCCTTAAATAACAAACATGTAGCTCATGCCGCACTTGATGTTTTTGTGAATGAACCTCAACCCAATGAAGCTATATTAAAACAAAACAATATTTCTTTAACACCACATATTGGAGCAGCCACAAATGAGGCACAGGAAAGGATTGGAGTAGAGTTAGCTGAATTAATTATTCATCATTTTAAGCAATAGCAACATAAGCAACACTAAAAAAGTATGATTTTTATCAGTTTGCTTGTTCTTACAAACTTAATTTTTATATCTTGCAGGTGCATTATAGTTAAATTTATACGTTATGAAAATTGATAAGTCAATTGCAGGGTATCACATGTTGGTCATTTTAAGTGAAGTGGATGGCTATTTTGATGCTGCAGAGAAAAAAGTGGTAGAAAAATATATCAAAGAAAACCATCCAAGTTTGGTAAATTTAGAAGTGCATAATAGAATTTTAAGCACCTTGCCAAAAGACTTGTATATGGAACATTTTGAAAAAGTAGCCAACGATTTTTATTGGCAATCAACTTTAGAAGAACGTAATCATTTTGTGAACTTTGCATTTAAATTAATAAAGGCAGATCATAAAATTTCTAAGGAAGAGAACATTTATATTGATGCATTATACAATATATGGGATCTTTCAGTGGAGTAAACACTTGGCTAAAAAATTATTCATCATATTTTATTGAAACAAATTGTTACGCTTAAAACTTCCCACTGACCCTCGTTGGGTAAATATTGTTGAGGAAAACATTCCCGAAATTTTAACTGACCATGCTTGGTGCGAACAAAAAGCTGCCACCAATGCCATTTCACTCACTGTAAATTTTCCCGATTATCCCGATTTAGTGAAAGCCATGTTGGACTTGGCTCAGGAAGAGTTGGAGCATTTTAAAATGGTGAACCAAATTATTGAAAAACGAAATTTTAAACTGGGTTTCGAAAGAAAAGATAGTTACGTAAATGAATTATACGGTTTTGTACGTAAAGGCCACAAACGTCATATTGTTTTGGTAGACCGATTGCTTTTTTCAGCCATGATTGAAGCCCGCAGCTGCGAACGTTTTAAAGTACTTTCCGAAAATATTAATGATAAAGAATTAGCAGCATTTTATCATGAGCTTATGATTAGCGAAGCAGGGCATTATACTATGTTCATTAAATTAGCTAAACAATACGCCAATGGCATTGATGTGGATCAACGCTGGCAAGAATTTTTAGATTTTGAAGGCACAGTTATAGCCAAATATGGCAATAAAGAAACAGTGCACGGGTAAAATCAAATTTAATTAATAACCTAAATTTTTTCAAATAAGGTTTTCTCACTAATTTTAATGTCATTTTCTTAACTAAATACAAATGAATTTTTCTTTATTTAGTTGTTTTGTTATTATTTCAACCACATTTTGCAATGCACAGGACATTGACACTACCAAATTAATTAAAATAAAAGAGATTACAGTAACTGCTTATAAGGAAGAAAGTTTCAAGGAAACCTCGCTTAATATTACAGGATTAAAAATTGATAGTTTAAGCCGTTATGGTAACTATAATCTTACTGATTTATTAGCAAAAACACCGGGAGTAGAAATGCTTAGCACAGGTGTGTCAATTGCAAAGCCTGTAATAAGAGGCCTTTATGGAAACAGAGTTTTAGTGCTTATTTCAGGTTTAAAGTTTGATAATCAACAATGGCAAGAAGAACACGGACTTGGATTATCTGACATAGGATTGTCAAAGGTTGAACTCATAAAGGGACCCATGAGTGTACTTTATGGAACTGAAGCTATTGGAGGAATTGTTAATTTAGTAGAAGAAGATAAACCTGCTTTAAATATGTATGAAAGCGATATGGCATTAAAATTAAATTCAAACACTATGGGTGGACTAATACAGGCAGGATATAAAGTTAACCATGGAAAGAATTGGTTTAGAATACGAGTCGGTGTTGAAAATAATGCCGATTACAGCGATGGAAATAACAGCCGTGTTTTAAACAGCAGGTTTGATGGGTATTATTTAAAATCAACTTACGGTTTTTATCGAAAAAATTGGGTTAGTACAAATAATATACACAGCTCATTTAATCGATTTGGTTTTATTTTTAATGATATATATGATTTTGTTGAAGCTGACGCTCGATCAAGTAGGCATTTAAATGTAAATCCATGTCATCTTGTTTTACTCAACATGTTTTCTTCCGAAAATAAATTACAATTGAAGTCAAATTCAAAATTAACTATTAATGCTGGCATACAATCAAATGAGCGAATGGAAAATGAGGGAGGCGGAGCAATTAGTTTAAATATGCACTTATTTACTGCCCAATATTTAATGAAGTGGGAAAAAAAGTTGAATAACAAGCACAAAATTATTCTCTCAAATTTAGGATCTTTTGAGGATAATGTAAATTTTGGAGCACGTAAAATTGTTCCTGATGCAAATATGCAAGAGAGCAATTTTTCCTTGTATTACGAAACGAAGTTCAACCAAAAGTTAATAATTGAGAATGGTATAGGGGCAGGTGAAAAATGGATTAAAACATATTTTACAGCAAATGTTAATGGTCCCGAAAAGGAGGTGCATCCCTTTAATAAATTTGCTCCTTATTACAACGCCTTTACTGGAATAAGTTATATTCCAAATTCAAATCTGAATATTAAGTTGAATGCTGCAACAGGAGTAAGAATTCCAAATTTAGCTGAACTTTCATCAAATGGCTTACATGAGGGAGTTTTTACCTATGAAATTGGTAATCCTTTGCTAAAAAATGAACAAAATGTTTCCTTCAATTTGTATTTAAACTACGAACAAAAATTTGTTGAGTTTTATGCAAGCCCTTTTTACAACTATTTTTATAATTATGTTTACTTGGCCCCAACAACAGAAGATTGGTATGGTTTTCCTGTTTTTAGATATAGGCAACAAAACGCTGTTCAATATGGTGCAGAATTTATTTTAAATATAAAACCAACAAATAAGTTATTAATTGGGAGTTCTTATTCAGGTATGATAAGCAAAACAGCTGATGGTGCATACACCCCATTTATACCAGCCCAAAAAATAAGCCCTAAAATTCATTATCAAATATTTAGGACAAAAAACATTCCAATAAGCATATTTAGTAGTGCCGATTTATGTATGTTGCAAAATATGACCTATATAAATGAGTTAAGCACACCACAATACTTTCTCTTAAATGCTGGAATTAGCACAAAATTTAAGGCCAAAAATAATTATTATGAACTTGGAGTAACAGGAAATAATCTTTTAAATGTTGCCTATTATGATCACCTCTCAAGATTCAAAAATTTTGGGTTGTTAAATATTGGACGTAATATTGTACTTATGTTCAAAGTAAAGTTCAATAAACCATTAAAAGACAAATGAAACAAAAGTTCCTCCTAATTTCTTTGTTATTGATTTGGTTTACTCAAAACTATTTGACCCTTGTTTATTTACAAATTGAAAAAGAAGATTGTAAGCGATTCGTATTAAATAATTTAAATACCAAACATTTTCATAAAAAAGCCCAATATATTGTTTTTCAGCAGAGCGACATTATTGATTGGGAGATAGAAGGGAAAGAGTTTAAATTCAATGGAAATCTTTATGATGTAATCTCAATGAGCAATTTCGACAATAAAATATTATTGAAATGCTATAAAGATAAAAAGGAAACCAAAATTTTAAAGCATATCAAACTGCTTCAAAATAATCATAAACGCGAAAAAGGAAATAAACCTATTGCAAAAAAAATAATCAATTTCGATTACTTTGTTGAATTATTCCCCTCTACAATTCAAAGTATTCCATCGATTGAAGAACTTAATTTTCGGGATATAACCTTGCATTCCCAAACCAGTATAAGCAATATTTTTAAGCCCCCTCCTCAAGTTTTTTGAAATTTACTAGACTTTTGATGATGCTTTTTTAAGAAAAAAATCTAATGTTTTTTTATTACCTATATTGAGCAACTTTGATTATTATTAAAAAAGCAATAGTCTTGTGAGAATTTCAAAATATAATAATATTAACCCGAATTAATCAATAGGAAACACCTGTGTGCTAAACTGTTGATTTTATAAAATAGATATGTCCAGAAATTGTTTTCAATCCATAAATTATGGTTTGATTTAAAATTGCTAGAGTTATTCAGTATTTTCTATTAAAGAATTTGGGATTAATTTCAAAATTATATCAATTTGATTTATAAATTATGCCAATAATTTACAAATCCTACATAGGTTAATACCTATAGGAAAGATGTTGAGCAAGAAAGCAGTGAAGCAAATTCAGGCTATTACTTATTTCACATCGGTATTACTATATAAGCGCATTCATATATATGCTGTGCCATACAATTATAAGAATAACACATATAAAATTATATAATTAATCAACATAAACATTTAAAACAATGAAACAGTTCATATACAGTCTAATATTATCAAGTTTATTTGTCTTTTCATCATGTGAAAAGGATGAAGGCTTATTACCAAATTTGTCATTTGTTGCTCTTTCAGGAGCTATTACTGCAGACACTAATCTTCCGAAAGGTGCTCCATTTAAAATTAAAGTTACTGCTTCAAAATCCGAAGGAAAGGATGTTCTAAAGAAGTTTAATGTTTCAACTTCTATTAATGGAGCAAGTGAAACAACAATTGAAGATAAGTCATTGAGTGGTGCCGAGGGCGATATATTCAACTATGAATACAATGGTACTGCAGATACTATTGTTGGTAAAAAAACAAAATACATATACACAGTCACTAATCGCGATGGTATTACTAATCAAATATCATTAACTGTAACAGTACAATAAAACTGAATTAATCAGAAGTAAGCACCCAAGTGCTGAGCAGCTGATTTACACTTGGTTAATGGAATCAGCATGCTATGATGCTGAATGTGGTATAAACCTATTAAGGCAAAAAAAGCTGCTTGAAATCTCAAGCAGCTTTTTTCGTTAACTTATAACTGAAAATTACAACTAAATCTTTGTAATTGTTGCCATCCGCGCAATCCAATATTTTATCTCACAATTTCATTATTTATTTAACGTCTTGCTCTGACAAACAAAATCAGTTTTAGGCAAATTAGTTTTTGCAATCGCACCAAACCCACCTTCCACTTCTGTAAAATTTCTATAGCCTCTGGCTTGTAATATGCTTGCTGCAATCATACTTCTGTATCCTCCTTGGCAATGCATATAAAAGTGTTCCGATGGGTTGATATCTTTAATCCAATCATTAATATAAGCTAATGGCTTGCTGTATGCTTCGTCAATATGCTCTGCAGCATATTCGCTTTCTTTGCGAACATCAACAACTTTGCTCTCACCAATCTTAACTTCCTCTGCAAATTGAGCAGCAGAAATTCGGTGAACTTTGTCAATTTCTTTGCCAGAAGCTAGCCAAGCTGCCATTCCACCTTTTAAATGACCAATTTGATTATCAAAACCAACACGAGCTAAACGAGTTACAGCTTCTTCTTCTTTTCCAGTTTCTGTAACCAAAAGTATGGGTGTTTTAACATCAGCAATCATAGCACCAACCCAGGGGGCAAAATCACCATTAATGCCTATATTGATTGCTTGCGGGATGTAGGCTTTGCAAAATTCAACAGCACTTCTAGTGTCTAAAATCAAGGCATTGGTTTCTTCAGCTGCAGCTTCAAAGGCGTCAGCATCAAGCGCACGCATGCCATTGTTCAAAACATTTTCAAAGCTGTCATAGCCTTTTTTATTCATCGCTACATTCATTCCAAAATAAGAAGGTGGCGGAGTTAAACCATCCAAAACTGCCTTAATAAATGCCTCCTTATTTGGTTGATTTAAGGCATAATTCATTTTCTTTTGATTGCCTAATGTATCCACGGTTTCTTTCATCATATTTTTACCACAGGCACTACCAGCCCCATGAGCAGGATATACAATAACATCATCTGCCAATGGCATAATTTTGCTATTTAAACTTTCATATAATAAACCTGCTAAATCTTCCATGGTCATATTAGCAGCTTTTTGTGCCAAATCGGGTCTTCCAACATCACCTAAAAATAATGTATCACCACTAAAAATACAATGGTCTTTTCCATTTTCATCAATCAATAAATAGGTGGTGCTTTCCATAGTATGGCCCGGAGTGTGTAATGTTCTTATAATCACATTGCCAATTTTAAATTCTTGATTATCATGGGCAACAATGGCTTCAAACTCACAATTAGCTTGAGGACCATATACTATTTTGGCATTGGTTTTTTTACTTAAATCTACATGTCCGCTTACAAAATCGGCATGAAAATGAGTCTCGAAAATGTATTTTAATTTCACCCCATCTTTGTCCAAGCGGTCCAAATAAGGTTGCGTTTCGCGCAAGGGATCAATAATGGCAGCCTCGCCTTGGGAGGTAATGTAATAAGCTCCTTGAGCTAAACATCCTGTGTAAATTTGTTCAATTTTCATAAGCTAATTTTTATCCGCTAAGTTAATTTATTTGTTGATTATTTTGAGATTGATGTACTCAAAATGTTACTTTATTGTTCAAAATTAGTGCCTTTTATACAAAATTGCCACATTGTCTTAAAATATGTCAAATAATACCTATTGCATTTTTTTAGTCTAACTAAAAAATAAATATGCAATTATAAATGCTTATACATCCTAAACTAGTACAATTAGGCTATGTGCATTTGGACTGAATTGAAAGTGTTATCGGTTTTAAACCTAGATATGGGCAATTTAATAATTTTAAGTCCTTAGGGTGAAGGAATAATAATTTCAAAGTTGGTTTCAAAGCTACTTGAATTTTGCCTCAGATTTCCAGTTTTTTCATGCTAATTGCTCCTTCAAGACCTATGTAATGCAATTCATCCAAGCATCAAAAAGCGCATCCCCTAAATCAAACCAGTTAATTCACATCATTCGCTCATAAAAAAAGCACATCCTATAATCTTCACCATCCACCATTCACCATTCAAAAATTCACCATTCACCATTGACCATTCCCCATTCAAAAATTCACCATTCACCATTCACCATTCACCATTCACCATTCACCATTCACCATTCACCATTCAAAAATTCACCATTCACCATTCACCATTCACCATTCAAAAATTCACCATTCACCATTCACCATTCACCATTCACCATTCACAATTCAGCATTCAAAAATTCACCATTCACCATTCACCATTCACCATTCACCATTCAAAAATT
>DAORKI010000084.1:0-16740 GCA_035439485.1 Bacteroidia bacterium | reverse complement strand
TGCTACTTTGGTTTTAATGATTTATATTATTAAGGCACAAAGATATGAGCCCGACTGCCACCTGTTGATGCCTACTATACTGATGTGAAATAAGTAATATCCCAAATTTGCTTCACTGCATGTATACTAAACTTTTTTCCTATAGGCATTAACTAATGTATGATTTGTAAATTTTGGACATAATTTTTAAATCACATTGGTAGTAACTGGTGGCAGATGTGCCCATAAAAATAAATTTGCAGATTAAATTTTTATATGTAACTTTGTAGCGCAAAGTACTTTTAATATTTTATTTACCAATGAACAAAGAAACAGATCATTTATCGCAGCTGCATGAAATAAGGGCATTGATGGAACGCTCATCTCGTTTTATATCATTAAGTGGATTATCGGGTGTGTTTGCTGGAGTTTTTGCTTTGATAGGAGCAAGTGCTGCTTATGTTAAAATGGGAAACAATCTTAATATAAGAGCATTTTATGAGTACCCAGTTTCATCGAATATAGAGGATAATATACATGTACTTGAATTTTTTGTGATGGATGCTTTGATGGTTTTAGGAGCTTCACTGCTAGTTGGTTTGTTACTTACATGGCGAAGCGCAAAAAAAAATGGGCAAACTATTTGGGATAATACTGCTAAACGACTAATAATAAACTTAATGATTCCTTTAGCAACAGGTGGTTTGTTTTGTCTTGTTTTATTGATGCATGGTTTAATTGGTTTAGTGGCGGCATCAACATTAATTTTTTATGGTTTGGCATTAATAAATGCAAGCAAATATACCTTTAATGATATAAGATATTTGGGTATTTGTGAAATTATTTTGGGGCTTTTTGCCGCTATATTTATTGGTTATGGATTAATTTTTTGGGCTATTGGTTTTGGTATATTACATATTATATATGGCATACTGATGTACAATAAATACGAGCGATGAAAAATTTTATTGAAGATTTAAATAAGGCCTTTGAAAGTAGGATTAGGCTCGGTATTATGTCAGTTCTGATGGTAAACGATTGGGTAGATTTTGGAACTTTAAAAGAGATGTTGCAAGTAACAGATGGTAATTTAGCCAGTCATATTAACGCATTAGAAAAAATGGAATATATAAAGGTGCAAAAACAATTTGTAGGGAAAAAGCCAAATACATCTTATGCAGTAACTAAAATCGGGAAAAAAGCTTTTAGCAATCACTTAGATGCACTCGAAAATTTATTGAAAAAGAGAAACTGATTTTTTTTATACATTAACTTTGAAATACAAAGTACTTTTAATAAAATAATAAATAAAGTCCTATGATAAATTTAAATAAAGAACAGAAAAGCGCTCGTATATTACAAAGGGCTAACATCATCATTGCCATTTTTGCATTCATGCCTGCCTTTTTTTGCTGGTTATATACCTATGATATGTGGTTTGTTGAAAAGCACATATCATCTGATTCATGGGCCACAGGCTATTCTGATTCAGAAAAAACTTTTTTTGCGTATGCTAGTATTTTATTATTGATTTTTTATGGCTATACCATTTTTTGTCCTTTGATATTTGAGTGTGAGCAATACTCTAGAAGGGTGAGTGGCGCATATTGGTTAATAGTTTTGATTACTAATTTACTGACTGCTTTGCTATTTATAAATAGCGGAGTTCATATTATAGCAATAATTCCAACTATTCCTTTTCTCATTGCTTTAGTTGGCTTTATTGCGCATCTTAAATTGAGAAATATACATTCTGATTTAAATACTACTTCCTATGAAGCATAAGAAGCTCGTAATAAGAATAAAATATGTATTGATTTTGTTTTTTATATTTCTTGTATTAAGCAATATTACAGCTTTTCGATTAGAGCAAGAATTAGGTATATTATTGCGAATGAAAGGATATTTTTCCGATAGAGCAGTAGTGTTTATGCACTCAATGGCTCAGATAATTCTTAACACAAATAATAAATATCCCTTTTTATGTAATGGCATCGTTTGTTTGACTTTTGTTCTTATCAATATTGCAGTTGCTTTTATCGAACCACTGCGTGATTCGATATACAACAAATGGGTCATTAAATTGGGGATGATTACTTGTGGAATGATTTTTCTTTTAGCTTTTATAAATGGCGGCATAAGTCAAATTGCTTATTACTCACAGTTATTAGAATGTTCATTTGAAGTGATAGGCCTTATGCCATTGTTTCTTTGTTATCCAAGGATTAGTCAACCAGAATTACTCACCTTAAATAAATAATAACATGAAAAAAAATGATTGGATTTTGCTCACAAGTGCTTTGTTTTACAGCTTTTTGTTTTATCAGCAAAGTGCAGGTATCAATTTTTTAATTTTTACTTGCTTGTTAATTGTTGGCCTTTTAATTAAAAACAACCAGCTCTTTTCTTCACATACGTGGAAAATTGCTGCATTTGGCAGCTTTTTATCGGCAAGCTGCATTGCATACTACGGAAGTACTTTGGCATTAACAGCCAATATAATTTCTTTAAGTATTTTATCTGGTTTAAGTATCAGCTCTCGCTCATCGGTTATTTTTTCATTATTATTTTCAGCATACTCTTATGTCACTTCTCTACTTTTTATGTATTTCGATTGGGTAGAACGTAAACAAAATGTGCATAGTAACAATCAACATAGTTATACAAAAAAAATAATTTTATGGATAGTGCCATTACTGGTTTTTTTCCTCTTTTTCCAATTTTATAGGGCTTCAAATCCATTGTTTGAACAATTTGCAGGGCGTATTAGCTTCAATTTTATTTCACTTTCATGGATTACTTTTACTATAGGAGGTTTTATTTTGTTATATGGTTTTTATTACCATAAACAAGTGCTTGAACTTGCCAATTTTGATGAAAAGGGTAATATTAATTTAAGTCCATTGGCACATGAACCTATAGTAGTTTTTGGAAAGGAAATTCAATTACAAGATGAAAATTTTTCTGGAAAACTGATGTTTTTATTATTGAATTTGTTATTGTTTATAGTGAATTTACTCGATTTCAATTTTATTTTTATTGACCGCGAGTTGCCCAAAGATATGACATATTCAGCCTTTGTACATCAAGGTACTGGCATGGTGATAGCTTCAATTGTATTAGCCATTAGTATCATTTTGTTTTATTTTAGAGGAGCATTAAATTTTTATAAGCAAAGCAATACCATCAAAATATTGGCTTATTTGTGGATTGTTCAAAATGTGTTAATGTTAATATCAACTGCATTTCGAAATGAACTCTATATTGAAGCCTACGGCCTTACATATAAGCGCATTGGTGTGTATGTGTATTTGTTGTTATGTGTCATTGGCTTGCTTACTACTTTTGTTAAAATAGTAAAGCTAAAAAGTAATCACTTTTTATTTAGAACCAATGGTTGGCTATTTTATGGAGTATTAATAATTGCATGTGTTTTTAATTGGGATGTGATGATTACTTCCTTTAATATTAAAGTTCCACAACAAATTGAAAAAGGATATATGGTTAAATTATCTGATAAAGTATTGCCAATGCTTTTGGAGTTGGAAAGCAATGATAATTTGCATCGAAAAGAATTTGTAAATGAAAGTTATGTTGCTCATACTGATAATTCCCGCTTTGATGAAACCCTTCCACCAACGAGTTACGAGCAAGAGTTGAGCAGAAAACTGTTTAAGTTTATGCAGAAAAGTAAAAATCAGAATTGGCAATCATGGTATTTTGAACAATATAACACATGCAATGATTTAATAAAATTGAATAAGAAATCATTAATCAAACAACTAGATTTAAGTGCATATCGGGTTAATTCACTATACCCATTGCGAGAATTAGATAATATAAAATCATTAAAATTGAGGATGGATGATGTAAGTATGAGCGAATTAAGCTATTTTCCAAAACTTATCTATTTAGATTTACATGCCAATAATTTAAAAAGTTTGCATGGCTTACATGCGTTACAACAACTTGAGTATCTCGATATTAGTGTAAATCCAATAGTAAATTACAATCCCATTTTTGAATTAAAACAGCTTAAAAAAATTGTATTAAATATTGGCACCGATAAAGCCATAATTGAAAAGTTAAATACACAATTTCCAGGAATAATCATTAGTTTCAGCTAATATCAGTAATCATGAATTTTATAAAAATAATACTTAAAACCTACTTGGTGAGTTGCATATTGAGTTACATTTATTTGTTTCTAATTCACCTTTATTTTGCAGATGGCGAAGTAATTTATGTTATGATGGCGATTTTTTTTGGAAACGCATTATTATCTGTGTTATACACTTTAGCCATATTATTACCATTCAATTTTTTGTTTAAGCATATAATTGAAGCCAATAATTTAAATATTGTATTACATAAATACCTTATTTATTTTAGTTTAATTCCTATGTTTTTGATTGGAATGGGCATATTTTTTATAGTGCAAGATGGTAACAATGGGGTTCAATTTACACTGTTAATTTTTGACCTATGTTGCATAATATACACAGGACTTGTACAGCTTCTAAAATATAAGACATTATCATGAATTTAAATTTGAAACAAAAAGTTATTTGGCTCACAGCATTCAGCATAGCTATGGGTTTTTTAGAAACCGCTGTGGTGGTGTACCTCCGTGAAATATACTATCCTCATGGTTTTGAATTTCCATTAGTGCCAATTATTTCCACCATTGCTATTACTGAAGTATTACGTGAATTAGCTACTCTTATTATGTTGCTTGGCATTGGTATACTCACAGGTAAAAACAAGGCAGAGCGCTTTGTTTGCTTCTTATACAGCTTTGCTGTTTGGGATATTTTTTACTATATATTTTTAAAATTACTACTCCAATGGCCTGCCTCTTTGTTTACTTGGGATATACTTTTTTTGCTGCCTGTTCCATGGGTGGGACCAGTAATAGCGCCCTGTATTACTTCATTGAGTATGATTGTTTTATTTGCGTATGTTATGTATTACAGTGATAAAAATCCCAGTATTAAAATAACTGCTGTCGAGTGGAAATACTTGATATTAGGTAGCATTATTGTCATCATTTCTTTTGTATGGGATTATTTTAAATACAAAATTAACGTTCATGAAACAGTTCAAGGCAGTACAAGTTTGCTAAATGAATTGGCCAATTATATTCCTCAATCTTTTAATTGGCCTTTGTTTTGGTTTGGACAATGCATCATATTATTTACAATTTATAAACTTCAATTTAGATTAAAACATGAGTCATCTCTTATTGCATAAATATGCCAGCACAGGTATTAAAAAAGTAATCTTATTTAGCGCATTATTTTCCTTGCTACTAATACTTTTTCGTATATACTTTACCTCGGGTTTGTACTTAAGTTTTTTATTATGGAATTTGTTTTTGGCATGGCTACCCTACTATTTTTCAAATCATTTACTCCAATACTTTCAACAAGGAAAGGCAACTTGGAAATTAGTATTACTATTTAGTTTATGGTTGTTGTTTTTTCCAAATTCGCCCTATATTATCACTGATTTGTTTCATTTAACTAATCATGGTGAAATGCCCTTATGGTATGATTTAGCCATTATTTTTTCGATTGCATGGAGTGGTTTAATTTTAGGATTTTTATCTTTAATGCAGGTGCATTATTTTTTGATTCAAAAATTTGGTGAGTTTAAAAGTTGGTTACAAATTGCATGCATTCAATTACTATGTGCATATGGAATTTATTTAGGGAGGTATGAGCGTTTCAACAGTTGGGATATATTAACCCAACCTTTTTCTTTATTCAATGAAATACTTGATTTATTTTGCAATCCACGCTCACATCCAAAAACAATTGGTGTTACAGCTGTATTTTCAGTAGTTTTAATGTTAAGTTATTTAACTTTGTATTTTATAAGTCATCATCCACAGCATGAAGAACAATAAACCATTTTCTATTGAAGCAAGGTTAAAAAGCTTTGTTTATGCTTTTGCCGGAATAAAATATTTTTTTCGTTATGAAGCACAAGCTATACTTCATTTGATAGCTGGGCTATTTGTTATTTTTGCAGGCTTTTACTTTCATATTTCAAGTCATGAATGGGTTGCAGTATCTTTTGCCATTGCTATTGTCATCATCTCTGAAATGCTCAACACGGCTATAGAAAAAATTACTGATATGGTATCTCCAGAAATAAATCCTAAAGCAAAAGTAGTGAAAGATTTAGCTGCTGGGGCAGTGTTAGTTGCAAGTGTAGTTGCTGCTATTGTTGGCTTATTAATTTTTGTACCAAAGATAATGTCGACTTCAATAACGATATATTAGGCCAAAACCTAAATTAAGTTGAAAATAAGATACGCTGTTTCGGACATATAATAAATTAGCACTATTATTATAGCTTCTGTCAAAATACGAATAAGAAATTTGTGGTTCAACAAGAAACGATTTTCCAGCTTTTATTGCATAGCCTAAACTGAAATTTGCAATTAAGAAATTACTTTCAGATTTATTGGTTATTGTGGTTGCTGTTCGAGAAGTAAAATTTGGATACTTGGTTATTTCTCTTCCAATTCCGTACATCAATGCACTGCTAAAAAATAATCCATACCTACTGTAATAGCGTACTATTGGATAAATACCCAAATTATGCACTGTTGTAGTGGCATTGACATTTGCGAAATTATTGCCAAAATATACATTAGTAGCTTCTTGTGAGAATCCATAAATAATTCCTGCACCCAAAACAAAATTCTTCTTTTTAAACCCAATAAATGGGCTGGTATTTAAATTAAGTTTTGAATCATCAGTTGAATTAATTGATTGAAATAAATAATTGCCACTTAAGTTTAAACCTATGTACCTTCGTTTATTTGAAGTAGTGTCAACATTTTGAGCCAAATTTGTTGAAAAATTAGCAAGGAATAAAAGAATGATAAGAGGTGCTCTCATTGTCCAAGTTTGTAATTAAAGATAAAATAGTAACTGAAAAAATATTTTGTATAGGGTTTATTCTAAATTTAATGCTAATTTTTTACCATTAGTTTTCCGCTCTCTAAGACATGATTTTGATCCCATAGTTCATAAAAATAAATTCCAGTATTCAATATATCTTTATTAATTTTAATTTGAGTTAAACCATCCTTAATCACCAAATTAGAAATGCTATAAACCTGGCGTCCAGTTAAATCATTTATGTTTAAATTAAGATTGTTTACTGATGAATTGGTATTGATATTAATTACCGCCTCATCTACCATTGGATTTGGATAAACACTTACATCAAATGAATTAAATTTATTTTTTAATCCCACACTTGTTACAGTATAAATTGCACTAGTGCTAGTGCAACCATCAAGAGTTGGTCCAGCAGTATAAGTATAATCCCCTGCGACTGTGGGAGTATAATCCAAATTTGTGGCACCTGCAATTGGAGCACCATTCAAATACCATTGTCCTAAAATACCTGTTACTGTTAATGTTCCTGCATTAAAGGTAATTACTGGTACAGGAGGTACAGCATTAAAAGGAACTGTAGTTTCCCAAGTGGCAGCATTTAAAATCAAATCATTTCCTCCAGATAAATCTAAGGCGTTTGTGGCAGTGCCATCATTAAATCGCCAATAAGAAATTAAATTGGTAGCAGTGGTTGGGTCAATATGGTTATTCATATTTGCCAATAATTCAGATGCTGGTAAAGCACGATGCCAAATACGTACTTCATCAATAAAACCATCAAAAAATCGAGATGCAAATTGGTTAGGGTCACTCAACTTTCCTATGGTAAGTGGGTAATTTGGCGAACTTACAATACTTCCTTGAAACGAATTGGTATTTACTTCTACACCATTAACATATAAACGTAAGGTTTGCCCATCATAAGAACCAGCCACATGTGTCCATGTGTTTAAAGTAAGCGCGTTTGTTGGTGAAAGAACTTCTTTCCAGCTTGTGGGTACTTGGTTAACATCTAAGCCTGCAATGTTAAACGAAAGTTCACCAGAACCACCACAGCGTAAAACAAAACCACCTTCACCACTGCTCCAACCATGTTTACAAACAATGGAGTTGTTGGCAGAATTAAATGCAAATGAAGCTGGATAAATCCATGCCTCCACAGTTAATGAATCGGAAATGTTTAAATTAGTTTGATTGCTTGTGCTGGCATAACTACTAAAGCCATCAAGGCCAATAGAATTAGTGTTTTCAATGCAATTTTGAGCAGTAACATGCTCAAAAGTTAATGCCAATAAAGCCAATGTAAATATTTTTTTCATGGGATAAGTTTAAGTTAATTTTTCGAAAGTAATAAAAAGATTTATTTTGCTTATCTACGTTTTGAACTTTAATAATGTTAATACTTCTGGAAATTTATATTAAAACCTTATATTTAATACCAATTGCATTTATTTTTCTAGTATAATAAAAAATAAATATGCCAAGGTAAATGCTGAAACTACTTAAAATTAGTGCAATTTAGTTTTGTTACAATTGTAATAAATTGAAAGAGTTATCGGTTTAATTCAATTGATTGTAGTCACTGTTGGCTGACTGCAAAAATTCATGCAAAAAAAATTTACCTGAATAATCAATATTTATACCCCAACAATCAACACTGGTACTTTAACATTATGTCTTACTTTGTCGAGCGTGGTTCCAAATAAAAAATCTTTAATTCCTTTGTGACCATGGGTGGCCATAATCAGCAACTCAGCTTTATTTTCATGCACCAGTAAAGGTATTTGTTTTTTAGGATTACCATAACCTAAGGCGGTTTTAACAGGATAGCCAAGTTGTGATAAATAGTATTTATATTTTTCTAATTGAACTATATCACTATTGCTTTCAAGGTCTTTAATTTCATCACCCAACACTAAGGCCCCTGCGCTTTCTAATACATGTATTAAAATTAATTCGGTGTCTTTTTGTGCTTGTAAAATAACTTGAGATAAAGCTGCGTTGTCAGAATCTGAAAAATCAACAGTGATTGCAATTCTTTTATATTGCTTTTTCGATATGATAGGTTCAATATCTGTATTTCCATGAGGTGTAACTGTTTGATGATGTTTAATATTGGTTATAAAAGGTAAAAAGGTAACATACAACAGTACACCAGTAGAAAGTAAAATAATAGGAATTACTGTAAATAATATCAGTATTTTATAATGAGGGTATGATGATAGTAAACTCAGTACTTCTTCCAAAACCAATTTAATATTTAATGAAACAATGATTGCCGCACTTGTCCAAGCTAAAATTTTAGTTTTTATACCAATAACAAAATCTCCCATTTTTTTATTGTCACTTACAAAATGAATCAGTGGTATAATGGCAAATCCGAGTTGCATACTTAATATAACTTGACTTAAAATTAGTAGTTTACCAGTTGCCGATTCACCCATATAGTAAATAGCCAACAAGCTTGGAACTACTGCCAAAGAGCGAGTGATTATTCTTCTTACCCATGGTTGTATTCTTAAATTTAAATACCCTTCCATAATAATTTGACCCGCTAAAGTTCCCGTTATAGTTGAGCTTTGACCAGCTGCAATTAAAGCAACAGCAAATAAAATGGGAGCCCATTTTGTGCCTAGCATGGGTGCTAATAAATTGTGTGCGTCTTGTATTTCTGCCACTTCAAATAAACCATTTTTATAAAATGCAGTTGCTGCTAAAATTAATATGGCTGCATTAACAAAAAAGGCAAGGTTGAGAGCAATTGCCGAGTCAATAAAATTAAATTTTATAGCGCGCTTAATATCAGTTTTTAATTTACTAATTTTTCGGGTTTGCACTAATGCCGAATGCAAATACAAATTATGTGGCATAACTGTGGCCCCAATAATTCCTATGGCAATGTATAAAGCATCGCTATCGGGCAATCCAGGAATAAATCCTTTTACCACCTCATTTAATTGAGGTTGGGCAAATATCATTTCTGCAAAAAATGAAAAACCCACCAATGCAACTAAGGTAATGATAAATGCTTCCATTTTTCTTATACCAAAGTTAATTAAAAAGAGTAAAATAAATGTGTCTAAAACACTAATAACCACACCAATCATTAAGGGTAAATCAAATAGTAATTGTAGGCCAATGGCCATGCCTAAAACCTCTGCTAAATCACATGCAGCTATCGCTATTTCGGCTAACAAATACAAATAAAAATTCACATACTTTGGATAAGTTTCTCGCGAAGCTTGCGCTAAATCGCGCCCTCGCACAATTCCTAATCTTGCACTTAAACTTTGTAAAAGCAAGGCAATTAAATTACTCATTAGCAATACCCAAATTAGCTGATAACCATATTTGCTGCCGCCTGCTAAGTCTGTTGCCCAATTTCCTGGGTCCATGTATCCAACACTAATTAAATAAGCAGGTCCTAAAAAAGCAAAAAACTTTTTTAAAGTCCCCTTTTTTTGACTTATATCAACACTTGAATGAACTTCTGATAAAGATTCGGTTGATGCTTTTTTATTTATTGACATAATACCAAAATGTTTTTAGCTACTGTATGACTAATAAAAATGGAATCTTTTTTATTTATCAGTAGTTGCATTGATTTATCGTATTCATTTATTTTTTTAATTACAAGTTTTTGCCCTAAGATTAAATTAGTTTCATTTAAATAACTTAAGAAATCATCATTGTGTTCAGAAACGCCTGATATAATTAATTTTTCGTTGCTTTTAGCCTCATTTAATGGAATGGTTTTATGAGTCACTATTTTACCATTTTTATTCGGAATGGGATCGCCATGAGGGTCAAATTTAGGATGACCCAGATATAAATCTAGGCGGTCAATTAACTCGTCAGATTTAATGTGTTCCAATTGCTCAGCAAATTCATGTACTTCATTCCATGAAAATTTTAATTTCTCTACTAAAAATACTTCCCATAATCGATGATTTCTTACAATACTTAGTGCTTGCTTTTTGCCAATGGCTGTGAGCGTAACCGCTTGATATTTTTTATAGTTTATCAATTTTTGATTTGATAGTTTTTTCAGCATATCTGTCACTGTTGCTGCCTTAGTTTCTAATTCTTCAGCAATAGCATTGGTTGAAGCACCTTGTATATTTTTTTCGCAAATTTTATAGATGCATTTTAAATAATTTTCTTGAGTTTGAGATGACATGGTAATTAAAAATTAAGCAAATATAAAAAAATATTTAGACAAGTCTAAAAATAATATTAAATCTTTCTTTGTTCAAAGTATTGCTTAATAAATTAAATTTTAAATATTAGTGTAAATTTAGTACCCAATTCATTTTCATAAATTAATTCAGCATCAATTTGTGTGACTAATGAATTAATGAGCTGAAAACCTAATGATTCAGTGGTTTGATAATTAACCTTCTTGTTAATACCAACTCCATTGTCGGCAACACTTAACACAACTTTATCTTGCTGCTTTTTTAATTCTACTATTATTTCTCCTTTTTTATCTCCAGGAAAAGCATATTTAAAGGCATTTGTAATTAGTTCATTTATTATTAGCCCACAAGGAATGGCATTGTCAAGGTCTAAATAAATAGCTTCTGTGTTTAGTTGAAGTTCAATATTTTTATTTACCGTATAGGTATTCATAATATTAGAAGTAATATTTTGTAAATACTTCGAAAAATCAATATTACTGAAGTCCTTGGTTTGGTATAATAAATCATGTATAAACGACATTGACATTATTCTATACCTCGTTTCTTTAATGAGTTCAAGTATTTTAGTGTCTTTGATTGTTCTTGTTTGAAGATTCAAAATACTCGAAATTATTTGTAGATTATTTTTTACACGATGATGCACTTCTTGCAATAGTACTTCCTTTTCCTTGAGAGATTTTTTTAAGCGCTCTTCATTTTCAATTCTATTCGTAATATCGCGCGTAAATATTGTTAAGCCAATTATTTCATTACCAATCATCATTGGGCCTGCATGCGATTGATAATTTCTTTTTATCCCATCTTTTTCTATCCTTTCGGTTTCATAGGTAACCGATTTTTTAGTATTGAATACAAACTTATGCGCTTCATGCACAATGTTATGACAATCTGGTGCAACAAATTCATAAATGGAATGTCCAACAATCTCACTGGAAGGCTTTCCTGTTGCCGAAAAATTAATAAATTGGATAATTTCGTCTCGATCAGTAGTAATAATGGTTAAAGGCGAATTTTCTACTAGAGAGCGATACTTTTCTTCACTTACTTTTAAATTTTCATTTATCCTTTTCAAATCACTGATGTTTTCAGATACACCTAACAAATACAAAGGTTTTCCCTCTTGGTCTTTTACAACTGTTTTAAGCGTATGAATTGATACATCACCCGATGATGTATGCACAGTTTCTTCGGGTATATCAACAATGCCTTCATTGGCAATAGTTTCTAAATCTTTTGTTCTAAAATAATCAGCGGCTTCCTTGGAGAAAAAATCATAATCATTTTTGCCAATACAATCTTCGGCTTTCATGCCAAAAACGTTTTCGGCTTGTTTGTTCCATAAGGCGAATTTAAAATCATTATTAATTTCCTTGGCAAAAAGAATTACTGGCAAAGTATCTAAAATACTACTCAAAACTTTTTCATTATTGGCTATGCGAACTTCCATTTCTTTGCGGTCACTAATATCAGTATGTGTACCGCTCATACGCTGTGGCTCATTCCCATCCCATGCTATAACTTTGCCTCGTGCTAGTATCCATTTGTAGCTATTATTCTTGCATTTTAAGCGATGTTCTACTGCATAGCTGTAGTTTTTGTTTGAAAAGGCATTTTGAACTTCTAATAAAACTCTTTCCTTATCATCAGGATGAATTCTTGATTCCCATTCTTTAAATTCATTCTTGATTTCGGTATCTTCATATCCAATCATTTTTTTCCATCGGCTCGAGAAATATACTTCATTACTTACAATATTCCAGTCCCAAACACCATCATTACTTCCTTCAATCGCAAATTGAAAGCGTTCTTCCTGAAAATTTAATAACTGTTGTTCTCTTTCCTTTCTTTTCGAGATGTCTTGGAACTTCATTAACAGGTTAATTACTGTTCCATTCTCACCTTTCACTGGAATATATTGAATGTCATACCAATGCTCACTTCCATCATCATGTTTGTAGCATTTTTCATATTCAACAGCTTCACCATTGATGGCTTTATTCCAATTTTCTGAAAGGGCTGTTTTTAATGATGCTGGAAAATAATCTCTCAAATTTGAATTTAAACTTATTTCTTTATTAAACAAGGCCTTCGTCATCCCACTGGCAGGTTGGTTAAAAGAAATTAAGTTCAAATCTTTATCAAGCAAAACATAGCCCGTGCGTGTATGATCGAATACAGTTTTTAAATTGGCCTTACTTTTTATTTCATTTTCTTGGGCATATTTTAATGCATCAATTGCAATTTTGCTTTCAGTAATTTCTCTAATAATTACTTGAACTTTAGTTACCTTTTTTTCAATGATTATAGGCTCAAAGTGATTAATATACCATTTTAAACTATCACCCATATCACGTGATAATTCACAACTTTGTTGAACTTGTTCAGTTACCATTTTTTGTAAAATCGATTGAACAATTGGATGAAATTTTTCTTCAACAAAATCTAAAAATTGTTTACCAACGATTTGGTCAATAGGATATCCATGAAATGGATAGTTTGAGTATATTATTTTTCCTCTTAAGTCAATTTCTAAAATTGTTAACGGTGCATGTGCCGAAAACGAAAATTTACTATGAATACTTTCTGTTGAATCGGAAAACTTCACTTTTGAATTCATAGTGTATAAAATTTAATTTATAGCTCTATTGCTTAATTAAAGGCTGTTCTTGTACACTATTTATTGTAATTACACTTATGTGATAAACTCCTTTGCTTAAACTTTTTATGTCTATTTCTTTTACAAATAATCCATTTGGATTGTCACTAAAAACAATTTTACCTGTAACATCAAAAATTTTAATACTTTGTATTTTTTCATTTGATTTTATGCTTAAGTTGTCCATTACAGGGTTTGGATAAATGAACAATTGACTAGTTTTATTGTTTGTCACAGATGATAATGTGGTTAATGTTGTAACTGCTGTATTGGTAATTATGGCTTCGTTAAAGTCAAAATAAATATAGGCTGTATTTAAAACACTGTTACCAATACTGATATTGTTTTTTAGTTTAATTCGATATTTTACAAAGCCGTGACTCATCATTTCATTGGTACCACTATCAGGTAAATTAATATGATTAAATCTAAACCAAAGTACACCTTCATAATTATTAACCAGCATAGTATGGCTTGAACTCACAATTTCGAAGCTATTTAAATCTAAAAAATCACTTAAAGTATCAATAACCAATACCGTAAAAGCAGTATCATTACCTGTATTTTGAAAATGAATGGTGTACTCCAAAAATTCATTGTTCAATACAAAATCAGGATAGATGGTACTTTCTGAGACCTCTTTTATATTGGGATCATAAGAACCAGTAATCAAAGAATTTAATGTTTTGATATTATTTGAAGGAGTGAGGTCATTCCCATTTACAGCCTGCGCTGATGATTGGAATGTTGCACCAATTTGTGCATTCACACTCACTTCATAACTTATCACATAAGTAATACTTTCGCCAGGATTTAACACATAAGGTAATATGGCCGAGTTACCTGTAATGTTTGATGCTATTGGGCTAGTAGCGTTAATAGTAATTTCTGGATGATTCAATAATAAATCAATATTTCCAGATTCAGGTGTAGTGCCAATATTATTTAAAGTTACAAAAGCAACACCATTAAAACCTGGACGGAAAAAACCTGTAACTAAATCAATCACTAAGTCACTTTGATTGGGAATTGGTTGAAAAGCAAAATGTTTGTTCGAGTCAACCTGACTTGATAAAGTGCTGAAAGTTGAGGTGTAGCCTGCTGGACTATAATTATAATAGAGTGGGGGATTAATAATATTTGAAGTATAGGTACCTATTCCCACACCTATTATGTAATCACCATTAATTAATGTATTCATAGCAGCACTTCCATTATTTAAAGATAAATTAACGGGACATCCTATTTCACCGTTATCAAAAGTTCCATTGCTATTGGCATCATAAAAAGAACTTCCAGTAATTAAATTAGCACTATCAGTATAAATTGCAACATAATTTGAACCATTTATTTGAGCTGCATTAATATAGTAACCTCCAAATCGTGCACCACTACCTGCGTTTCCAGTAAGATAAACTTTTGATGTTGAGGAGGCAATCCCCATGGTATTTAATGTTGGAAAATTAAAACCATAACAAGCACCATTTAATACATTACCATTTAAATCTAGTTTTATTAAGTAGGCTTTTGTACTTGTTGAAACACCGGCAGGCATGGTGTTAGCGTATTCTAATTGGTAAGTATCAAAAACTTCAGCACTCACATTATTTGATGTAAAACCGCAAATGTAAACATGATCGTTTTTAACACTAGCACAGTACATATTTGTTTCAGTATTGCCATATTTTTTTGCCCATAAAAAGTTTCCTGCATTGTCCAACCTGGTTAAATATGTAGCAAAATATGGTGCTGATAAACTTGTTCCTCCAATCATAGCTGTTCCACCAAAACTTCCAGTTAAAAATACATCATTTTGATAGGTCATCACTTCTGTTCTCCACCAAGAACTTAAAGCTAAATTATGAGCCCATTCAAAATTGCCATTTGCATCCATTTTAATTATAAAATCATTTAAATCTGAAGGAGGGGTGGTAAGGATTCCCGCTGCATCTAAATTCATGCTACCTTTAAATACCCCTCCAATAAAAAGCTCACTATTGGCATTCATAGCAAGGCTTGAACTGAGGTGGGTATTGGTGGTTCCACTCAGCACTTTTGCATTTATCCAGTTTCCATTATCATCGCAAAAAGCAATTAACATATTACCGGTAGCGCTAGATACTAAGCTGCTACCAATGGTTTGTGAGCCAACGTATAAATAAGGTAGTGAAATGGCAATTCTGTTGGTTCCATTTCCTGTAATTCTAAACAAATCGGCATTGCCCGAAGACCCACTGGTAGATGACAAAACCGAATTACTCCAAAGAACATTGCCATTGGGGGCATATTTTACAATAAATGCTCGTATACCTGCTCCATTGGCTATTGGAAATGGCTGACAATCTAATACAGTTGAATTTAAGGTATCTCCAAACATGCCTGTTACATAAACGTTTGATTGGTTATCAACATACACTCCTCCAATCACTGTAGTGCCATTACAAGCAAGCGATTTAGCCCAAATTACACTCCCGTTATCGTCCCGTTTAACTATTAAACTGCTTAATCCACCTACACTTGAGTAATTTTGACCCCCAACATCAACTGTACCCGTAAATGTGGTTGTATTTATAACATTATTAAAATTATCAGTGGCGATTCTATTTAAAAAACCCATATAACCAGTTTGATTTTGGTTGGTGTAGGCATGTAAAAAGTTCTGTGCCTTTAAATTTGTGCTACCAAATATCAAAATGGCAATAATAAGAGTGATAATTTTTTTCATGATTTTGGGAATTATATGAGCAAATATAATATTTAAAAATTCAAAAATGAGCTAAATCGCTGAAAACAATTAGGCATCAATAAAAAAGCCCATGTTAAATTTAACATAGGCTTCAAAATAATTGAATATAAATTATACCGATTACTCTTTCAATTTAGTCTAATTGCTACCTAGTCGTCCCTCAAAAAGTCATTTTTAAACGAGAGAGATGTTGGCCTTGTGAAAATGGCGTTAAGAAAAATATGATGGAAGGCGTTT
>DAORKI010000083.1:10420-16862 GCA_035439485.1 Bacteroidia bacterium | reverse complement strand
AAATTAAATCGGAATTTGTATATTTACAACCTGTCCAAAATAAGGGAGGGTTACGCTTTAGATAGATATTTATGAAATTAAATTTTTGAGAAAGTAAATAAAGAATATGAAAAAAATATACAAACTAAAACATGTGCTTATTACAAATCTGTTGATTTGTTTCAATTTTATGGTTTTAGCACAAAGCAACCACACTGTAGCTTTTTCAGGTAACACTAGCGATTTTAATGCAGCAGAAAAATATGCATCAGTGGATAATGTTGACTATTATGTAACATACGATGCTACCTATGTTTATTTTGGAGCCTTTCGAAATGGTGGAAACAGTTGGGCTAACCTTGACCATTTTACAATTTACATTGATAATTTTGGCACTGGTGCTGGAAGTGCAACAGGTGTGAATTGGGATGGAAATACACCTACTTTGCCATTTGCTTCTGATTATCGTATTGCTATTCGTAACAATGCAGGAGGAGAAAGTTTTTTAAGCACTTTTAGTGGAAGTTGGAGCACAGGGGCGGCAAATGCGCAAGGATGGAGTCAAAATACTTCTGCTGCCGCTGATGGGGGTTTAGAAGTTCGAATACCTTGGTCAGATTTGGGAAATCCTAACGCCATTCGATTTTTTACTTATGCTAGTTATACCACAGGCTATTATGGTTACGCACCATCAGGTACAAGCGGTGTTGGACCTTCAGCGGCAAGTCAATGGTTTGGGACTATTGGAACCAAAAGTGCCGATTGTATTCCAACGAATACAACAAATTTAAGTTTAACTGGCACTGGAAGCCTAACGAATGTTGTACCAGCTGCTGCTGGAGTATATGCCAGAGTTATTATAAATGCTGGAACCATAACAAATTTAAACGCTTGGACATTAGCTCCAGGTGGCATTTTAGAAGTATCTGGCGGAACATTTGCTATTGGAGCCCAAACAATCACCTTTGGAAATGCAACAACTGCTAATGGTAAAGGTACTACAATAAGTACATCTGGGGCTGGAGTGCTTACAACAATTGCCACTTCTGTTTTAACCTTTGGAGGAGAAGGCAATGTCATTGGCAATAATTTAAATGTAAACGGAACAGTAAGAATTGCAAATAAATTTACTCCATTAGCATCTGGAGGTTTAACCTTTAACTCAGGGGCAGCGCTAGATATAAGAGCCAATGGTTATGTAAATACAAATGCACCAAATTATGCCGCAGGTTCTAATCTTAACTATAATTCGGGTGGGGCTTTTAGTGCAGGTACTGAATGGGTTTCTAATCTTATGAGTGGGATAGGCGTTCCTTCAAACGTAAATATTGGAAATACTATAGCTGCTTCGCAACTTGATTTTGGAAGTGATGTCCAATTTAGAAGATTGACAGGTAATCTTACCCTTAGCGCAACTGCAACTTTTTCTTTATCATCAAGTGCAGGTGGTGATTTGCAAATAGGTGGAAATTTTTCCAATACATCAGGGTCAGTGTTTAATAACAATAGCAGGATGGTTACATTTAATGGTACTGCAGCACAAAATTTAAATACAACAGCCCTAGTTTTCCATACTTTAACAATATCAAATAGTTTGGCAACAGTAACAGCTTTAGCCAACGCAGTTGTTAGTTCTAACCTTACAATTGATGCCAATTCAAGACTAAATATAGCAACAACAACCTTAACTATTACAGGTGCAACAAGTGCTATAAATGGATTTCTAAGGAGCGCTGGTTCCATAACTGGAGCTTCACCAGCTACCCTAATTTTTAATAGCGGAGGAAGTTATGAACATAATTATACCACAGCTTTGGGAGTAATACCTTCTGCAACTTGGAATATTGGAAGTAATTGCCAAATTATTGGCTATACAGCTGCACTAACTGCAACTGCTGTTAATGGATTTGGACAAAATTTTAGCAATTTTATTTGGAATTGTACCAATCAAGGGGCTACAACATTTAATTTAGCAAGCCAGCTTACTACAATTTCAGGCAGTTTTAGTGTGCTATCCACTGGAGCTACTGGCACATTGAACTTATCTAATACTGCTGCCACTACAATTTCCATTGGAGGTAATTTTAGCCAAAGTGGCGGAGTTTGTAATATTTCAACTGCGGCAACAACTGTTAATGTAAGTGGTGATTTTGTGCAAAGTGGGGGCACCACAACAATTTCTAATACGGCCGCAATAATTTCGACACTTAATATCACTGGAAATGTAACCAAAACTGGAGGTACGCTTATTGTAAGCAGCAACACGGGTGCTGCTCAAATGTTAGTTAGTGGTAATTTTTCGCAAAGTTTAGGCACAACAACGGTGAGTTCAAGCACTGGAGCACCACAACTCAATGTCACTGGAACATTTTCGCAAAGTGGAGGTACTATCAATGTGAGCACAGCTGCTAGTGGTGCAGCCCAACTGAATATCACCAGCAGTTTTACACTTTCAGGTGGAATATTCAATGTTTCTTCTGCTGCAGCTCCTTCAATACTTAATGTTGCAGGTGATGTTTTCAATTCAGGTGGAACTTTAAACATTGGCGCAACTGGAGTTTCACAGTTGAATGCGAATAGTAACTATATACAAAATAGTGGAACCACTAATATTAGCACTAGTACTGGTGCAGCAATACTAAATGTTAAAGGTAGTTTTACTTTTACTGGCGGAAGTTTAACAAAAACTATAAGCGGGGTAGTGGTAGGAACTATAACTTTTAATGGAGTGTTAAACCAAAATGTAAACATTACAGATCCAACTAACATAACAAATGCCATTAGTTTTCGACTCAATAATACAAATGGAATAACAATTGTTAATGGCAGTACGCTTCCAATTAACACACTAGGTTCATTTAGAAAAACATTAGGAGATGTTACCTTAGTTGGAACAGGTGCTATTGTGTATAATGCCATAAATTCGAATTTGATTTATGATGGATTATCGGATATAAACACCTCGAGTAATGAATGGCCAACAGTAAATGGTCCTGCCAATGTTTCTTGCGCTCATACTGCGCTTAGCAATATTTCATTACATGCACCACGCACTTTAACTGGTATTTTAAGTCTTAGTTTAAATAACAGATTGATTTTGGGTGCGAATGACCTCACAGTTGCGAATACTGCTAGTGCTGCAATTTTACCTGCAGTTGGAACAGCAACTCAAATGGTGGTGGCAGATGGAGCAGGAAGACTTATTCGTTCCATCACCACTGGAATTTCATATACATGGCCAATTGGGGAAATGACAGGAACAATAGAGTATTCACCTGTTGTTCTTAATTTTACTTCTACTTCAGTTGCAAGAGATATTGGATTTAACGTGGTGAATGCTACACATCCTCAAATGAACAACCCCGATCCTCAAACAAATTATAGAAATAGATATTTTGGAGTATATAATAGTGCAGGAGGTAATTATACCTATACTCCAACCTACAACTTTTTAGTTGCAGATAATATTGGTGCTTTTGCTAATGTCAAACTTAATAGATACGATGGTGTATCATGGGCACAAGCCCCACTTACTACTTCCGTGGCCACCAATTCAACCACTACGGGAACAGTTGATGAAATAACTTTCCCATTGAATTCAGGCGACCATATAGTTTGTAGATCAAAGCCACAAATATATGTGTGGAATGAAAGCTCAGGAGGCACGCAAAGTTGGGCTGTACCAGCAAATTGGACCCCATCTCGAACTGCTCCAAATTTTGATGATATTTTAATGTTTTCTAATGGCGGAACAAGCACTGCTAATGCAATTCCTATACAGTCTATTGGTAAAATAATTTTGAGTAACAATACAACTGTTACTTTGGTGCCTGCAGTTGCTGCCACCTTAACACTAACAGGAGGAACAGGAAACGATTTAGAAATTGCCTCTGGTTGTACCTTAAATATAGGAGGGGCACCTGCTGCTGTTGCTTTAACGATAGCACATCTTGCTGGAGCTAATAATGTGGCGCAAATAGATGGGGTTATTACAACAGGTACTAATTTAGCTACTAATGCTTATTTGGCAACCAATAGCACAACTAATATCAATGGGGTGTTTAATTGTTATGGTATTTTAACTACTACCACAAGTACCACCAACGTGGCAGGAAGCTTAAATTCTTTTGCAGGTACAATAACAAGTACAGCTGCAAATCTTTTTATAAATGCTGGTGGTGCCTATAATCATAATAGAAATGGTGGGTCCATTCCTACTGCACTTTGGGACCTAAATTCTAATTGCGTTATAAATGGTATAACCAATACTTCCTTAACGGCAGGATTGAATCAAACTTTTGGTAATTTTACATGGAGCTGTGCTGCTCAAAGCGCTGCTATTGTTATGGGAGCTAATGCATTTACAACAGTGAATGGAAATTTAAGCTTTCTATCTACAAACAATCAAATTCTAAACATATCTTCTACCGCCTCCAATATAGCTGTGGGTGGCAACCTTTTAGTTGATATTAATTCAGGTACACTAAGATTAAACTCAGCTAACGTTGCTATTAATCTTAATTTATCTGGAAATTTTACGCTTACTTCTGGGACATTTACTCGTCTAGCAGGAGCTGCTGCTGTAGCAGTAAACTTTGTAAAGAACACAGGACTGCAAACATTTTCTCAATCTTCAGGTGTATTTTCAGGAATTTTAAACTGGAGTATTGGCACTGGCGCAAGCACAAATACATTGCAATTTCTTACAAATATTGATTTGGGAGCAAGTGCTTCGCCTTTTACAGTAAATCAAAATGCAAGTTTGGATTGTGGAACCTATGTGCTTTCAAATTCAAGCGCTGCATTCACTTTGAGTAATACATCTCCAGGTGCTACCATTATAACTGCAAATGCTGACGGAATTGAATTAGTTGGGGCATTAGGGTCAATTCAAACCACTGGAGCCAGGGTTTATAGCGCTAATTCTAATTATGTGTACAACGGAACAACAAGCCAAAACACAGGTTTGGGATTAACTATTGTAAATAATTTATTTATTGATAACAGTAACAATGTAAATCTTTCAACCAACCTTTTGGTGAACGGAACAACAACTTTTACAAATGGTAAAATCTTACTTCATAACTTTAATTTCAATGCTGCAAACTCTAGTGGTAATCCTTTTGTAGGAATTAATAACGTAAAATATTTAGTTACCAATGGTAGTGGTCAACTAATTAGAACTATCTCTACCGCTGGACTTCCAATAAATTATCAATTCCCCGTTGGGGATATCACAAATTATTCACCTGTCTCCCTCAACTTTTCTGCTAATAGTATTCTTCGTGATATTGGTGTAATTGTAACTCCAGGAACAGTACCCAATAATTTACCATCATCAGATTACATCAATAGAAGATGGACTTTTACTAATAGTGCAGCTGGTACTTATACATACCTACCAACTTTTACCTACGTTCCAGCTGATGTATTTGGAACAGCAACCAACATGAAGATCAGCAGATATGTTGGCCCGCTATGGAATGAATATAATGGCACTCCAAATACTACTGTTACACCTCCAACCATGACCTTAACATCTAACTTAAATGAAACTACTGGACAACTTACTTCCTATTGGACCGGAAGACTATACGCTAGCCCAGTTTCATATACTTGGAATGGTTCAACAAGCAATGATTGGAATACAGCTGCAAATTGGACACCAAATGGTGTTCCAGGAATAATTGACAACGTTGTAATAAACTCTGCTGCAATTAATCCCTGTGTTGCAAATGGTGCTTTTTTTGGAGCCAATAATTTCAATTTAAGTGGTACCGGGAATTTTCAATTAACAGCAGGCTCTGAGCTTACAATAAATGGCAATTTAAGCTATGTTAATACAGCAAGTGCTACTTTCAATTGCTCAAGTACTTTAAATATAACCAGTCCAACGTCACAAAATATTCCAGCATTAAATTATGGCAATTTAAATTTAACAGGTGGTGATAGAGTATTGGCCCCAACAGGTAATATTGGTATTTGTGGCTCTTATACCACAGGTGCGGGTGCAATAACAATAACTGGAAGCACATTAAATTATAATGGAACTAGTTCACAAACAATAACATCAGCAAATTATAACAATTTAATTATTTCTCAAAATAGAGGAGGGGGAGTGATTACGCTTCAGCCAGGAACTATCGTGCTCAATAATAACTTTACTCCTTCACTGACTAATTTCACTGCTTTTGTTGATGGTAATACTTTTAATTTTAATGGTGGTGCAGGGCAAATCATTCCAGCATTTTACTATTTTAATTTAACAAGTGCTAATGCTACTAGAACATGGGCTAACACCGGAATTATTGATGTTAAAGGAACTTTTTCTCCAGCTGCAACAGCCGTAAATACAATGACAGGAAGTACAATAAGATTTTCATCAACCTTGCCAAATATTAATTTGTCGGCATATACTACTAATACTGCCAATAGAAATTTTAATAATGTTATTTTTGATGGT
>DAORKI010000083.1:9089-10320 GCA_035439485.1 Bacteroidia bacterium | reverse complement strand
TTAGTGGTGGTGCAGGGAGCGCATATAGAAGTTTTAATGGAAGTAGAATTACCACTTCGCATGCTGGAGGTGTGGCTCTTGCGCCTGCTGCTTCAGGATGTGTTCAGACGGCAACACGTTTTTTTGGAGGAAGTGTGATTTGGACATTTAATGGAACTAGTCCACAAATAACAGGAACTGCTTTCCCTGGCTCAGTTGATGGTTTAACTTTAAATAATGCATCTGGGCTAACTTTGAGTGTTCCAGTGCGCATTCAAGCCTCAAATAATTTAACACTTTCAAGTGGAAGTATAACACTTGGCAATTTTAACTTAACCTTGCAGATTGGGGCCAGTATTGGTGGTGGTACAAACTCAGCAAGTAAAATGATTATCACTAACGGTACTGGTATGTTGGTTAAAATATTTTCTGGTTCAACTTCTTTTGTTTATCCTATTGGAGATAATACTGGAACAGTAGAGTACTCCCCTGTTACATTGAATATTACATCTCTAAGCTCTATACCTGATTCTATAGGAATGCGTGTTACAGATGCTCAGCACCCAAATGATTTAAGTGTTACCAACTATCTTAGCCGATATTGGTCATGCAACCAAATAGCTAGCTCAAATTACACATATACTGCTTCATTTCAATATGTTGATGCCGATATTGTTGGAATAGAATCTGTATTAAAGATAGACAGATGGAGTAACCCTTTAACTACATGGACACAAGATGCATCAAGCACCGTTACTGTGGCATCTAATTTGTTAACAACATCTTCATTAAATCAAAGCACAGGCACTTTATTAAATAATGATTTCGCATCACGTTCCGATGCACCTTTTTATTATCAAACCACTGGTTCAGGAAATTGGTCAAATATTTCTATTTGGGAAGTTTCAACTGACCCTTTATTTTTAACTCCACCGCCTGTGGCAGCTGGCGTTGCACCAAATGCAGCGAATAGTTTAGGAATTACTATTAAAAACACACACAGTGTTACAGTTGCTGCCTCAACTGATGCTGATCAAATGATTATAAATAATTCAGCGCAATTAAATGTGAATAGTGGACAAACTTTTACTGTTGGAAATGGAACTGGCGTTGATTTAATTGTAAATGGTACTTTAAACAACAGTGGAATAATAGGTGTCACTGGTACTATCGAATTTAATAATTCTTCCTATTATTATCATGCTCAAAATGGAGGTGCCATTCCAACTGCTACTTGGAACACAGGCTCAAC
>DAORKI010000083.1:0-8989 GCA_035439485.1 Bacteroidia bacterium | reverse complement strand
GGTGAAATTGCTATAGTCAATTCTGCCACTTCTGGAGCTGCCGTAGCTACTGTTAATGTAGATGGAAATTTATCGCTTTCAGGTGCCGGAGTAATTAATATGAGTGGTTCTTCTGCAACAACTGCTGGCGGTTCAAATCTAAATGTTAAAGGCGATTTTACTATAGGGGGCAGCGCATATATCCATCGAACACAGAATACCCCTTCAATAGTGACATTGAATAAATTAACAGGTAACCAAAATTTTACCATTTCACCAATGAGTATTAGCACAAGTGATATAACTTGGAGAATTGGAGACGGTTCCACAACCAATACGGTGGTTTTAAACTCAGCAATAACTATTGGAAGCTCTGCAACATTTAGGTTGATGAGCGGTGCCACTTTGGATTGTAGCACTTTTGTTATTAATGGTGGAGTATTTGAAAATCAAGCTACTTCAACTTTAATTTTGGGAGCTGCTGATGGGATTAATAATTTTCCTTCTCTGTTTGGAAACGTTCAAACCAATACCAGAACTTTTGTAAGTGGAGCCAATTACAACTATGCTGGATCTGTATCTCAAACCACAGGAACCGCGTTACCTTCAAACATAACGGGGAGTTTGTCAATTTCTAATTCAGGCATAGCAGGAAACAATATTGTATCCCTTACAAATAATGGTACTACTGTTAGTAATTTAATTTTAAATTCAGGAGTTTTAGCTATTGGAAGTGGTCAGCAAATGAATGTATCAAGTGGTGGAAATATCAACGCCATTGGGGGTGATTTTGCTAATGGAAATACTGCTGGAACTTTAAATTTTATCGGAACAGGGACATTTTCAGGAAATTGCAACCCTTATAATGTATATATTGCAGGTGCAGTTAATTTTGGTGCTGGAACGGTAAGCATTCAAAATGCTGGAACACTAAGGATAAATAATGGTGGAAGTATTGCCACAAATGCTGCTTTCTATAGCACAAATTCAACTTTGCTATACTACATCAATGGCAATTTTGATAGAGGTTTAGAATGGAGTGCATCAAGTGGAAGAGGATTTCCTTACCATGTTCAATTGTCAAATAATTCAGTACTAAATGCTGCCGGTGTAGGCGCTATAAATGCTGCATTAACCTTTAACATGGCAGGAAATTTAACTGTTGATGCTGGTTCAACATTGTCAATGAATTTTGCTGGTAACAATATGACCGTACCTTTAATTGTTACTGGCGATATAACCTTTGTGGGTAATCTTATAGCCTCAGGCGCATCAGGCGGCAATATTACTTTAGGTGGTAACTGGAACAATAATGGAATAGCAGCCATCAATTTTTCACCAAATAGTAGAAGTGTTATATTTAATGGAATTGCCTTGCAAACTATTGGAGGATCAAATACAAGTATTAATCCTTTTGCTGAATTAACTATTAACAACCCAGCTGGAGTCAATTTGAGCACCCTCAATGTTGAAATAAACTCAGCTCTGAATTTATTGAATGGTAAATTAAATTTAAACAATAATCAATTAACACTTGGTACAAATGGTAGTAATGGTTTGCTTACAGGAGGCTCTTCTTCAGCATACGTTATTTCAGGAAACACACTTGAAAAATTTGTAAGATATACAACCACCAACAACACTACCTATAATTTTCCAGTAGGAGATGCCCTCAATTATACTCCTATTAGTGTTCAATTTTTTACTAGCCCAATGGCAGCAAATACACAGTTAAGTGTAAATTTGGTTAACGCAGTTCATCCTAATTTAGGTACATCAACTAATTATTTAAATAGATATTGGACTGTTGAACCTACTAATTTACCTAATTCAATTACTGATTATGCAGTAAGTTATCAATATGCCGATGCAGATATTGTGGGTGTTGAAGCAAACTTAAAACCATACAAACACAGCACTGTGGGTTGGATAGCAGCCAGTGGCAGCGGGGCCCAATTTGAGATGGGTACTGGTACAGTTAATCCAGGAACAAATACAATTTCTTGGACAGGGTTAAACAATTTTAGTGACTTTACTGGTAATGGAAATGGCAGTCCTTTGCCTATACAACTTTTGAATTTTAATGCACAATTGGTAATGCATAATGTAGAATTAACTTGGTCAACCTTAACAGAAACCAATAATGACTATTTTAATGTTGAAAGATCTCAAGACGGTATTGTTTTTAATGATTTAGCACAAATTCCTGGTGCAGGAAACAGCAACGAATTACTAAACTATAAATTCATTGATGGGCAACCTTATTCAGGTATATCTTATTACAGATTAAAGCAAACTGATTTTGACGGTAAACATACCTATAGTGATATTAAATCAATAAATAATGTAGATTATATTCCTGTTTCAGAAGTAAAGATTTTTCCTAATCCAAGCAATTTAAAAGGTTTTTATATTCAAGTTCCTATCAAAATTACTAATTCACCTTGTTTTATTCAAGTGAATGATATTTATGGAAAAATGGTTTATGAATGTAACTATAGTATAAAACAAAATAACACTCCATTTTTTGTCGAACTTAATAAACAATTAGCGAATGGAATTTATCTTGTAAATTTGATTCAAAACGATCATATTCAAACAATCAAATTGACTATAGTTGATTAACAATTAAATCTAAAATTAATTCTACAAAAACGAGTTTATACAATGGTGTAAACTCGTTTTTGTTGCCTTTTAATTTAACCTTTTAACATGTTTCTCGTATCAATAAGGTAAATAGGTTCAATAATATAATGATATGCCTCAAAAAATACACCTTGATGCCTTTTTCAAAGTTATTGAAATGGGCACCTTCTTAGATGATGACAAAAGGAAACAGTTATCGAAACTAATACAATTAAAATTTGTACCTAAAGGAGTTACAATCTTAAATGAAGGAATGCCATGTACTCATTTATTTTTTTATGTAAGGGATTATTCAGAAGTTATTACACTGCAGAAGATGGTAAAGAAATTACTTCTGCATTTTCATTTGAAAATGAGTTTTTTTACCAATATTAAAGGCTTCATTAATGGCATTAATTCAAACGAAACTATCGTTGCGTTGGAATCATCTTATGTGTGTGTGATTGATAGAACAGACTACTTCAACTTACTAAAAAATAATTCTTCTTTGGCTTATTATAGCCATGAAATTATTAATAAACATAGGGTTGAATTAGAAGATAGAATTAGAGTTTTACAAAACGGAATAGCCAAAGACAAACTCATTTTTTTTGAGGAATATTATCCAGGATTAAGTAAAAGAGTTCCTAAAAAATACATTGCAAGCTTTCTAGGTATGAGGTATGAAACGCTTCACAGAGCAGCTAAATCAAATCAAAAAGTAATTAAGCAGAGCGCTTATAATTAATCAAATGGTATATTTGGCGATGAAATTTAAGCTAATAAATAGTTTATATTTCCACAAAATATGAATTGAACTATAGTAATTCTACAAAACTTTCTAAGTATTCAATTAAATATAACTCTAAGTTAACGATTGACTAAAAACTATTGATTTATGCTGCTTTGATCTGAACTGTTTTTAACATCTACTTCAGGCAAAAGGGCCTTGTTTTCTTCAATAATTACATGCGTCTTGTCATATGGTCTTTTGCCAATCATACGTTCAATATCCGTTTGGAAAATCACCTCTTTTTTCAACAGCTCCTGTGCCACTAATTCAAGTTCATTTCTTTTTTCAATGAGCAGCTTTTTTGTTCTTTCGTATGCAGTTTCAATAATCTTTTTTACCTCTTCATCAATAGCTTGAGCAGTACTTTCAGAGTAAGGCTTTGTAAAGCCATATTCAGATTGTTGTGGATCGTAAAATGAAATATTTCCAATTCTTTTGTTCATCCCATAGATGGTAACCATGCTGTAGGCCATTTTGGTGATGCGTTCTAAATCGCTGAGTGCTCCTGTTGAAATTCTTTCAAAAATAATTTCTTCAGCGGCACGACCGCCTAAAGCCATACACATGGAATCAGAAAATTGTTCGGTGGTGTATAAAAATTGTTCTTTAGGCAAATATTGTGCATAGCCAAGAGCAGCAATACCTCGAGGTACAATACTCACTTTAACTAATGGGTCGGTGTGTTCTAAAAACCAACCAGCAATGGCATGACCAGCTTCATGATAAGCTACAATATTTTTTTCTTCAGGAGAAATTAATTTATTTTTCTTTTCTAAGCCACCAATGACACGGTCAATGGCATCGTTAAAATCTTGCACATCAACTTGTGTTTTATTTTTGCGAGCTGCAATAAGTGCGGCTTCGTTGCAAACATTAGCAATTTCAGCACCTGCAAATCCTGGAGTTTGTTCTGATAATTTTTTAACATCCACATCGGGTGCTAGGGTTAAAGGTTTCATGTGCACTTTAAATATAGCTTCACGACCAATAATATCTGGTTTGTCAATGCTTATTTGTCTATCAAACCTACCTGGACGCAACAAAGCCGAATCCAATACATCTGGACGATTGGTGGCGGCTAAAATAATAACCCCACTGTTAGTACCAAAACCATCCATTTCAACCAATAAACTGTTTAATGTATTTTCGCGCTCATCATTACCTCCTGTGAAAGAGCCTTTACCACGACTTCTACCAACTGCATCAATTTCATCTATAAAAATTATCGCTGGTGATTTAGCTTTTGCTTGATTAAATAAATCACGCACTCGGGCTGCACCAACACCAACAAACATTTCCACAAAATCGGAACCTGATAAGGAGAAGAATGGTACACCTGCTTCACCTGCAACTGCTTTTGCCAATAAAGTTTTACCAGTTCCAGGAGGACCAACTAACAAGGCACCTTTAGGAATTTTACCTCCTAGTTTTGTAAATTTTGATGGGTTTTTCAAAAACTCTACAATCTCCATTATTTCCTCTTTGGCTTCTTCAAGTCCAGCTACATCTTTAAAAGTAATTTTTATTTTGTCTTCAGGATCAAACAATGCTGCTTTTGATTTTCCAATATTAAATATTTGTCCGCCTGGGCCTCCACCACCACTCATACGCCTCATAATAAATACCCAAATTCCAATCATAACAATAATTGGTAAAAGCCAACCAATAATATCACCACCCCAATTTTTTCTAGATTCATAAATGACATTTACCTTATCACCAGCTTCCATATTTAATTGTGCATCATTTAATTTCTTTTCAAATGAATCAATTGAGCCAATGGTAAAGTAATAGTGGGGACCAAAATTTTTACCATTTCCAAAAGGTTTTTTTGCCACCTCTTTGTATTCAGGTTTTTCAAGACTTGTTGGCTTTAAGTAAATTTCACATATTTCTTTGTTAACTACAATTAGTTTATCAACATCATTGTTTTTTAATATGGTAGTTTCAAATTTTCTGAAATCAATTTCTCGTGAAACAGCATTAAAATCAATAAAATTTAAACCTAAAACAATTACTACTATTACCACATAAATCCAATAAAAATTGAAACTGTTTTTCGGTAATTGAGGTTTCTTGGGTAATTTGTCTTTCATTGATTTCTTTTCTTTCTCTTGCTCGCTCATATATTTATTTTAATTAAATTCTGAAGTTAGTTAAATGGCTTTTCAAATAACATACCAATAATCAAAAGTGTTTAAAGTATGACAATTAATCTTTTATCCATTTAAATTCTGCATCGGCCCATAATTTTTCAATCTGGTAATAATCTCTTACATCGGGCTGAAAAACATGAACTACCACGTTTACATAATCCAATAATATCCATAAAGCATTTTCATAACCTTCAGTGTGCCAAGGATTTTCTCCTAATTCCTTTCTAACCTCTTCTTCAACACTATCAGCAATTGCTGCAACATGGGTGCTAGATTCAGCAGTAGCAATTACCATTATATCAGTAACGGAGTTCGGTAATCCGCGCATGTCCATCATTAAAATATTGTTCCCCTTTTTTTCTTGAATGCCTCTAATTGCTGCTTCTGCTAAAATGGCAGCGTTGTCGACTGCTTTTTTCTTTTTTGTCATTAAATGAATTTTTATTAAAGGGCAAAAGTAGTTTTTTTAACTGTATTCAAATGAACCATATCCACAATTTAAATTTTATTCTCTAAATATCGCTTGATTTAATTTAAATAATACATTTGGAAGAAATTATTAATAAGAATATTTATGATGAATAAAAAACATCCCAAAGCCTTGCCCTACTTGTTTTTATCAGAAATGTGGGAGCGATTTGGCTTTTATCTAATGCTCGGCATATTCTTTTTGTACATGACCGATACACAAAAGGGTGGCATGGCAATGGATAAAAAACAAGCGAGCGACATATTCGGAACATTTATAGCTTTAGTATATTTAACTCCCTTTATTGGGGGCTTGTTAGCCGATAGAGTTTTAGGGTACAGATTATCAATTACCATAGGTGGAATACTTATGGGAATTGGTTATTGCGGGCTGGCTATTCCTGGTATGACGGCATTTTACACCTCACTTTTGTTGATTTGCATTGGTAATGGATTCTTTAAACCTAATATTTCAACCATTTTAGGTAATGTTTATAATGATGCTGATTTTAAACACCTCAAGGATTCAGGATACAATATATTTTATATGGGTATAAATATTGGGGCATTTATATGCAATTTCTTTGGTTCATATTTAAGAAATACCTTTAGCTGGGGCGCAGCATTCATGGCAGCTGGTATAGGTATGTTTGTTGGCGTAGTTATTTTTTGGTTGGGAAACAAGCATTTTAAACATGCAGATGTGATTAAACCTACCAAACCCGAAGATATGTCCGTTTCAAAAATCTTGGGATTAACTATTGTTCCTATGATTGTTGCTGGTTACATTGGTTGGATAATACCAGGTAATATTTTTGGTAGCGATAGCACAGATGCCTTTATTTTGGGTGCTTTGCCTGTAGCTGGATATTATGTAAACATTATGCTACGCAGCGATGCAGCTGATAGAAAACCAATAGCAGCTTTACTTTCAGTATTTGCTGTGGCCATTATTTTTTGGGCAATATTTAAACAAAATGGAACAGCACTTACCACTTGGGCCGAAAGTTACACTGATAGAGAAATTTCACCTGCAGTAATTGCACCTGCAACAGCTTTAGGGGTAGTGCAAGAAGTAGTATATACTAAAGACTCAGTACCATTGGTAGATGCACAGTTTAAGGTGGCTCGTGATGCGAATGACAAAGTAATTAAAACATGGGATTATCCTGTATATTTTAAAAATATCTCTAAAGAAAAATTACCTCCAGAAGGCGAATCTGTTAAACTTGTGTCTACCGAACTTGGGCAAAGTATAAATCCTTTTTGGGTAATATTATTAACTCCTGTGGTAGTGGGATTTTTTGCAATGCTTAAAAAAAGAAACAAGGAGCCCGGCACCCCATGGAAAATTTTTTATGGTTTATTCATCACTGCACTGTCAACACTTGTCATGGTTGGAGCTACTTTTGCTTGCCATAATGGTTTAGAAAAGAGTAGTATGTTATGGTTAATTGGTGCATATGGCGTCATCACTGTTGGAGAATTATGCCTTAGTCCAATGGCTTTGTCACTGGTCTCAAAGCTAGCACCGCCACGTTTAACAGCCTTAATGATGGGGGGATGGTTTTTATCCACATCTATTGGAAACAAATTGAGCGGTGTATTGGCAAGTATGTGGGATGGATATGAACACAAAGCAAATTTCTTTTTAGTGAATTTCGTGCTAGCTTTAGCTACTTCTATCATCATTTTAATGATGATAAAATGGTTAAATAAAATCACTAAAGAGCACGGTGTTTAAGTATTTACTTGAGTATCAATTTAAAATTTTATTATTATGAAAATAATCGATGGAAGAAAAGTTTCGGAAGAAATTTACCAATCTTTGAAAGTTGAAGTTGAAAATATAAAGACTAACAGAGGTAAAGTACCTCATTTGGCGGCTGTTTTGGTAGGAAATAATCCTGCCAGTCAAACCTATGTAAATGCAAAAGTAAAAGCCTGCGAACAGGTTGGCTTTGGTTCTACTTTGGTGAAATTGGATGAAAATATTACCGAAGAAACATTACTGAACACCATCAAGCAACTAAATGAGAATCCTGAAATAGATGGTTTTATAGTGCAATTGCCACTTCCTAAGCATATAGATGAAAATAAAGTAACACAAGCCATTTTGCCTCAAAAAGATGTAGATGGGTTTCATCCAACAAATTTAGGTAGAATGGTGTTGAATTTACCTGCTTATTTGCCCGCAACTCCCTTTGGTATTGTAAAATTATTAGAGGCTTATCAAATTGAAACAGCTGGTAAACATTGTGTAGTAATTGGCCGAAGCCATATTGTTGGCTCACCAATGAGCATTCTTTTGGCAAGAAATAGCAATCCTGGAAATTGTACGGTTACACTTTGTCATAGTAAAACCAATAATTTGGATCATTACACACAGCAAGCTGATATAGTTATTGTGGCATTGGGCAAACCTTATTTTTTAAAGAAAGAAATGATTAAAGAAGGTGCTGTTGTTGTTGATGTGGGTATAAGTCGCGTAGAAACTACAACAACTAAAAGTGGTTTCAAACTGGCTGGCGATGCCGATTTTGATGATATTGCAGAAAAGTGCAGTTTCATCACTCCCGTTCCCGGTGGAGTAGGACCTATGACGATAGCCAGTTTAATGTATAATACTTTGTTGGCAAGTAGGAAGGAGATTTATAAGGATTAAGCCTAAATAACCAAGCACGCTTAAGATAAGCACGCATGTATCATTTTTTTATAATCATTAACTTCAAAAAACTGACCCGCGCAACTTCCGCGTGACCTGCAACGCATACAATCTACTTATGTTGATCAATTCAATTTAACACACACTGGAGCGCATCCTGAATGTGACTTTCAGGATCATTCAATTTCTAAAGTTCAAAACCAGCTTGCGCATCTGCGCAATACCAATTTTGCATTAAAATTAGGTTTTAATACGAAAGTGAAATGGTCTTTAGACCATTTCAAACTGAGGTAAATGCCGATG
>DAORKI010000082.1:12163-16948 GCA_035439485.1 Bacteroidia bacterium | reverse complement strand
TTTCAATTTATCTTGAAGTTGATGCCCAATATGTAGAAATGGATACACCAGGGCCAATATATGGTTGTGATGGATCATTTTATGATTCGGGTGGTGGCTTTTCTACTTATGGACTTAATGAAAGCTATACCTTAACCTTTTATCCATCAACACCTAACTCGAAACTAACCTTTAATTTTTATGATTTTGCAACAGAATATTTGCATGATTTTTTATGGGCTTATGATGGTACAAGTATTGCGGCTCCTCAAATTGGAGTGTACAATGATGGTAATGGACCATTAAACAATAACATTACTGCCACTAATCCTGATGGCGCTATAACTTTTAAGTTTAGTTCGAACTCTTATACCAATTGGCAAGGGTGGCATGCTGTTTTTAATTGCATACCTGATGGATCTGCATTTTACACAATGAGCAATCTTTCTACACCACAAGTTGATACAGTTTGTTCAGGATTTTTTATGGACAATGGTGGTTTGTCAAATAATTATTCATACAATCTTAACAGTGCTTACACATTTTATCCTGCAACACCAGGTAGTTCTGTACAAGTCAATTTTGATTACTTTTTTACTGATGAGGATTATGATGGTTTGATGATTTACAATGGTCCAGATACTACCTATCCTGTAATTGCCTCTCCATACCCTTCAACCATTTTACCTCCTACATGTCCAATTTATAGCTGGCACGGAACTAATGGCCCGAATTTGGTCAAATCTACTGATATTAGTGGTGCATTAACTTTTGTATTCCGATCAAATAATGGTTGGAACTATCCAGGATGGTTTGCACCCATTTCATGTGTTCCCAACACTGGTAATCATATATTAATGAATGATATTACTACAACTCACACCACTTGTAACGCAATGTTTTATGATTCAGGCAGTGATTTGGGGAATTACTCAAATAATGAAAATTACACACAAACATTTATTCCTGATAATAACACTAAAAAAATATTGATTGATTTTGGCAATATCAGTTTGTCAAGTGGCGACACTTTATTTGTATATGACGGATTAAATACCAGTGGCATTTTAAAGGCAACTTATACAGGTGCAAATTCATCAATCAATATAAGCTCAACACATCCTACAGGTGCCTTAACAATAAGATTTAAATCAGACGGAAGCAACATAGGTGAAGGTTGGCATGCCGGTATAAGTTGCATCCCAAAAAATTATCCTAGCTATTTAATGTCAAGTACACAGAACAGCTATACCACTTGTGTTGGAAACTTTTATGACAACGGTGGAATAAATTCTAATTATTTAAATCAATCCGCTCAAACCATGACTTTCTACCCTGGAACGCCTGGTTTTGTTACCCAAATAGATTTTCTATCATTCAATACTGAAGCGAGCTTTGATGGTTTAAGAATATACGATGGACCCAATGCTTTGGCACCTCAAATTTTATCGGGACAACCTGTAGGAGCTAATACCTTAACTTGTCCAGCTAATGCATTTAGTGGAAATATCAGTCCTGGAACCATTACTTCTAGTCATGCTACTGGCGCACTTACATTTGTATTTATTACAGACAATTCTGGAAATGAATCAGGGTGGGAAGCAACAGTTAATTGTGTTAATCCGAATACAATATCATATGCAGCATTCACCTCCAATGTTAACCAAATTACTACTGGTGGAACAGTGAACTTTACAGACCTAAGTAACAATAACCCAACAAACTGGTTATGGTCCTTTCCAGGAGGAACCCCAAGTTCATCAACACTTCAAAACCCTGGTAATATTGTTTATAATACACCTGGTTGTTATAATGTGGTACTAACAGTAAGCAATGCTAACGGAAGTAACACGCATACCGAATCATGTTATATCAATGTTAGTGTACCGCAAATACCGCCAGTTGCTGCATTTACAGCAAACAATTTTAACATAACGGTTGGAGGTTCCATCAACTTTACCGATTTAAGTAACAATTATCCTACCTCATGGCAATGGAATTTTGCAGGAGGAACTCCTTCAACCTCCACAATTCAAAATCCAAGTAATATCATTTATAACACACCAGGATGTTATGAGGTTACGCTTACTGCCAGCAACGCATTTGGAAATGATACTGAAACACAAACTTGCTATATCACCGTTAACCCACCATCCATACCACCTACAGCAAATTTTGTGGCTAATATCACCTATATTTCACCTTCCGGAAGTGTTGATTTTACTGACCTAAGCAGCAGTAATACAACTCAATGGAACTGGACATTTACTGGTGGAATTCCTTCAAGCTCTACACTACAAAATCCGAACAACATTATTTACAACACGCCTGGCTGTTACCCTGTTAAACTCATTGCTATTAATGCTTTTGGAAGTGATACTCTTGAATACAATTGCTATATCACGGTGAGCAATCCTGCATTAGCTTGCACAGAAATGATTATTTCGGAATATATTGAAAGCAGTGCTTCAAACAGAGCATTAGAATTTCAGAATTTATCTTCATCAGTTATAGATCTTACCAGTTATAGTGTTGAATTATATTCCAATGGAGCTTCTTCAGCTAGTTCGAGTTATAATTTTACTGGTGTATTAGGGCCTCAGCAAGTTTTTGTTCTAGCACATCCTAGTGCCAATACAACTATCCTTGCTCAAGCCGATGCCACAAGTAATGTGTGTAACTATGGAGGTAATGACGCTATTGCTTTAAAGAAAAATGGAGTTGTCATCGATGTTATTGGAGAAATTGGCTATTATCCAGGCCTAAATGGAAATTGGATAGCCGGTTCTGGTAATACTTTTGATCATACCTTAGTGAGATTACCTTATATTGATTATCCAACCTCTTCGTGGGATGCAAGTTTTACTCAGTGGGCGGCCTATCAAAATGGTACATATAACTATTTAGGATTCAATTCAAACAATTGTTCAGGAGGTGCTCCAACCATTCCTGATGCTAACTTTATGGCTAATAATGTTACTATAAATGCAGGGCAATCGATTAATTTTACTGACCTTTCTAACAATCAACCTACCTCTTGGTTATGGAGCTTTCAAGGTGCAACGCCTACAAGTAGTACCAATCAAAATCCCTCTAATATCGTGTATAATACTCCGGGTTGTTATGAGGTAAGTTTAACTGCAAGCAATAGTGCTGGTAGTGATACCTATACCATAAGTTGCTATATCACTGTGGTGTCGAGTACATTACCACCAGAGGCAAACTTTACAGCAAGCACCTTTAACATAACTGCAGGTCAAACAGTTGATTTTTATGATATATCAACCAATAATCCTACGGCATGGAATTGGAGCTTTACTGGAGCAAGCCCTGCAACTAGTACTGTTCAGAATCCAACTAATATTGTTTACAACACACCTGGTTGCTATCAGGTTTCCTTGACTGCAAGTAACGCAGCAGGAAATAATACTGCAACCCAAACCTGCTATATTAATGTTATCTCTAACACAGGTGCTTGTTCTGAATTATTTTTCTCAGAATACCTTGAAGGTGTATCTAATGATAAAGCTATAGAAATTTATAATCCCAGTGCAATAGCCCTAAATTTATCAAGCTACAGTATTGAAATGTATGCTAATGGTGCAGTAATACCTACGGCTACTTTAAATTTGAGTGGTAGCTTGGCTTCAAATTCGGTTTTTGTTATATCAAATTCAAATGCCAGTGCAGCTATTCTTGCCCAAACTGATTTAACCACAGGTAGTGTATGTAATTTTAATGGAAATGATGCTATTGTATTAAAGAAAAACGGAACAGTGATTGATGTAATTGGTGAAATTGGTGTGAATCCAGGAACCGCTTGGAATGTCGGTTCAGGAAGCACTTTAGATCATACACTAGTGCGATCTGCAAATGTAAATGGCCCAACTAATTTATGGTCAACAAATCAAACACAATATATTTCATACCCTGTGGGCACTAGTTCATATTTAGGATTAAATACTAATAATTGTGCTTCAAGTGCTTTGGTTCCTGTGGCTAATTTCACGGCCAATACCTTTACAATTAATGCAGGACAGTCAGTTAATTTTACTGATCTTTCAACCAACACTCCTACTTCCTGGAGTTGGGTATTTACTGGTGGAACTCCTGCTTCGAGTACTGTTCAAAATCCAACTAATATTGTATATAATACACCTGGTTGTTATCAGGTAACATTAACTGCAACTAATAGTGCAGGAAGTAATACTTCAACACAAACTTGCTATATTAATGTCACCAACCCTGTGATTGCGCCAGTGGCTAATTTTACTGCTTCATCGGTGAATATTACCTCTGGTCAATCAGTTAATTTTACGGATCTTTCCACCAACAATCCAACATCATGGAACTGGACTTTTGCCGGTGCTGCGCCTGCTTCAAGTACATCACAAAATCCTACAAATATTACTTACAACACAGCTGGCTGTTATCAAGTATCTTTAACTGCTACTAATAGTGCAGGAAGTAATACTTCAACACAAACTTGCTATATCAATGTCACCAATCCTGTCATAGTGCCGGTGGCTAATTTTACTGCTTCAAATTTCAATATTACAACAGGTCTATCAGTCAATTTTACGGATTTATCTACTAACAATCCTACGTCTTGGAATTGGTTATTTACAGGAGCTGCACCTGCATCCAGTACATCACAAAATCCTTCAAATATTACTTATAACACAGCTGGCTGTTATCAAGTATCTTTAACTGCTACCAACAGTGCAGGAAGTAATACTTCAACACAAACCTGTTATATTACTGTTACTAATCCTATCATCACACCAGTAGCTAATTTTACAGCTA
>DAORKI010000082.1:0-12063 GCA_035439485.1 Bacteroidia bacterium | reverse complement strand
TGTTATATTACTGTTACTAATCCTATCATCACACCAGTAGCTAATTTTACAGCTAATACGCAGTTCATCAATGTTGGGCAATCAGTCAATTTTACTGATCTTTCAACTAATAATCCAACTTCATGGAACTGGGTATTTTCGGGTGGAACTCCTGCTTCCAGTACATCACAAAATCCTACAAATATTACTTACAATACAGCAGGTTGTTATCAGGTTTCATTAACTGCTACTAATAGTGCGGGTAGTAACACTGCAACACAAACTTGCTATATTAATGTGGTACCTGCAGGTATTCAACCTCAAGCTAATTTTGCCATCAATCCTAATCCTGCTTGTACCAATAGTGATGTGAGTTTGTTAAATTCGAGTACAAATGCTTTAACTTTTAGTTGGGATATGCCAGGTGCCACTCCAGCTACTTCTAATTCCCAATTTCCAGTGGTGACCTACGCAAACCCAGGAACTTACGCTGTAACACTTATAGCTATTAATGGTGTTAATACTGATACACTAACTCAAAACATCACCATATATCCAACACCTGCAGTAAATGCAGGTCCTGATGTGGGTATTTGTTTGGGTTCAAGTCTTACATTAAATGCAACAGCGGCTGGTAATTTTTCATACAACTGGTCACCTGCAGCTACTTTAACTACACCGAATCAAGCTCAAACTATTGCCACACCAACTGCAAATACCGATTATGTAATTACAATTAATGATGCTTTTTGTAGCGCCTCTGATACAGTTACTGTAATGGTGTGGGCTTTACCACCAACACCAATCATTACACAAGTTGGCAATACTTTACAAGCCAGCGGAGCTTACCCTGTATATCAATGGTACTTAAACAACAACTTAATTGCAGGTGCAATTCACGATACTTTAAATGCAGTAGCTTCTGGTGATTATACAGTAAATGCTATAGATACCAATGGTTGTATTTCTACACCTTCACCAACTTATACTTTTGTGCCAGTTGGAGTGTATGGAAGTGCAGATTATCAATTTACAATTTTTCCAAATCCTGTAAAAGATAAACTTTATATCAATTTACCAGTCAATTTGCAAAGAACGAGAATTGAAATTATAGATGTCACTGGCAAAATAGTTATAAATGAAGAATTCAATTCTAATTCATCATTTTTATCAACAGAGCAATTAAGTACAGGCTTTTATTTTTTGCGATCAATAAATGACCATCAGGTGGATCAATATATGTTTGTAAAAAACTAACCAGCACAAAAAATTCCTATGAAATTAAAATCAATTATTTTTACCTTATTCCTTATTACTCAATGCATGCTAGTGAATGCTACGAATGTTTCTGGCAATGTTTATGGACACTGGACTATAGCAGGATCGCCTTATAATGTAATAAATAATATAAATATACCTATAGACTCAACTTTAATCATCGACCCTGGAGTTGAAGTTGTATTTAATGCAAATTATGAGTTTGTAATCAATGGAAGGTTATTGGCGCAAGGAAATGTAATTGATACTATATCAATTTATGCAGTTAACACTATTCCTGGATTTGGAGGTATCAGATTCGAGAATATTAATAATAACCAAGATTCTTCAATTTTCGAATTTTGTAATATTTATAACGCCCGTGTAGGCTCATCTGGGGCTTCAGGAACAAACAACTATGGGGGTGCATTTTTTATAAATAATTTTAGCAAAATACGAATACAACATTGCCATATACATAACAATGTAACATTTGGAGCTGGTGGTGGTATTTCTTGTTATGCTAATAGTAACCCACTTATTTTGGATAATTTATTTAACCTAAATACAGCTGGTGTTGCTGGAAGTACCATTGCACAAGGAGGTGGAATACATTGTGCTATTAATAGCCATGCGGTTGTAATGAGAAATCATTTTACACATAATACAGCAGCTAATGGAGGTAGTGCCATATTTACATCTGGATCTAATGTTAATTTCATCGAAAACCTTGTTGACAGCAATGGCAGAATTCCACTTTATTTTTCAAGCTCAGGTAATGGAATAATAAAAGGAAATACAGTAATCAATAACATAGCATCTTCATCAAATGGACCAGCTATTCATTGCTTACTTACTGGCAATGTTTTAATTGAGCAAAATGAAATTGCCTACAACAAAAATAATGTTGCTGCTTTAAGTGGAGTTGGAACAGGCGGTGGACTTGCAGTTATTAATTCAACAAGCGCAGTAATTTCTAAAAACAACATACATCATAATATTATCGATCGATTGACTAACACTTCAATTTTATCTGGAGCTGGCATTTATGCTGATATTAATGGAGATAGTTTATTGATAATAGACAATAAAATATATAATAACGCTGTACTAAAATATTGCCAGGGTGGGGGTGTTTACCTCACAAAAGGTATTCTCATTAATAACTTAATTGTAAATAATGGATCATATGGCAATTCACCTTATGGACGTGGTGGTGCAATATATGCAACTGACAGTGTTAAAGTATTTAATAATACTATTGCTCATAACTATGCTTATAGAGAAGGAGGTGGAGTATATTTTTATGGTGGAAAAGGGAGTCAATTTAAAAATAATATTGTCTATGGAAATGCTGTACATCCTACAGGATCTGGTAAACAAATGTATTGCTTCAATGGTACTTTGTCACCGTTGAGTAATAATTTCGATATTGCATTTTGTGATATTGAAGGAGGATATAATGATATTGGTCATTCGTACCCTACAATCACTGGTACAATTTATCAAAGTAACTTAGATACCATTCCTTTATTTGTTAATCCAAGTCCAGGAACATCTGATAGCACTGATGCCACAGGAAGTAATTTTAGCTTACAGTCATCTTCAAGTTTAATAAATGCTGGTGATTCAATTTCAAATTTGGTAAATTATGATATTCAGGGATATGACCGAATTTTTGATACTCAAATTGACATTGGTGCTTATGAGTACCTATCGGTAATTGGACCGTAAGTTTCAGCTTTTTTCAATGTGTCTAATGCATGTGTTAACTCAAGCATTACATTAAACAATATGAGCATGAATGCTACTAATTATAATTGGCAAATGATTGGCGCAATCCCTTCTATTGATACACAAACATCTCCTATAATTAGTTATAGTAATCCTGGAACTTATCAAATTCAATTAATTGCTAGTAATGGTGCCAATAGCGACACAATTATACAGTCAATTACAATATATCCCCTGCCTGATATAAATGCTGGTACTGATGTTGGTGTTTGCTACGGTAATAATATAACTTTAAACGCAACATCAACATTAGCTAATCTATCATATAATTGGCAGCCATCTTCATCGTTATCTGCACCAACTCAAAGTCAAACTATAACAAGTCCATCTGTTACAACAATTTATGTACTAACTGTAAGCGATGGCCTCTGTTCAAACTTTGATACACTAGTTGTGAATGTTTGGCCATTACCAACTGTACCTACCATAACACAAATAGGAAATACATTACAAGCAAGTGGAGCATATCCTTCTTATCAATGGTATTTTAATAATGTCCTAATATCTGGTGCTAATGATGATACTTTAAATGCTTTGGTCTCTGGCGATTATACAGTGAATGCGCTTGATACCAATGGGTGTATTTCTGCAAACTCGCAAACATATACCTTTTTGTCTGTTGGTATGAATGATAACCTTAACTCAAAAATAAATATTTTCCCTAACCCTGTAAAGGCTATATTAAAAGTTGCGATTCAAAAAAATATGGGCGTCACAATTGTTCAAATCATAGATATGAATGGAAATGTTGTGCAACTCGAAAGTATGCAGACATCTCAACAAGAATTTAATATTGAACATCTAAGTAGTGGAATTTACTTAATAAAAATTATTACTGATCAACATGTTGCGAATTATAAATTAATAAAAAATTAGTTTTTTTATTGATTTTTGGGCTATTTAAATTGATATCACTAAAATTTAGTATTAAAATTTTAATATCTTTATTAAATAATTAAGGATTATGGATGAAAAATCAATGTAAGTATTTTTTGCTAATACCATTGCTATGCCTGATGGCTCACAACATTTATGGAAATGAATTAGACAACACCAATGATTCTTTAAAACAATCAAAAAAACATTTTGAGCTTAGTTTTGGTCAATCCTTACTTTTTATTTCTCATTCAAAACAAACCAATATTATAACAAATACAGCCATTGTAATTCCAACAAATGCAATGCTTTTTTTAGCTGAATTTAGACCAGATAAAATTTTGCGCATACCTGTTTTCTTTAATTTAGCTACTGAATCAAAACAGTTTTTAATTAATGGCCAATTAGTAAACGAAAGAGCATCACCCACTATTGGTACAGGATGTATAGTGAAAATTATGGACTTCAAAATAAATGAAAAATCTAAATTAGAGTTTGAATTTGGACCATTATTGAGTTGCCTGTTTACCACAAAGAATGCAGTTCAATTTGCACCTGTTTTAGCTGCACGATTAAAAGTTTTACGCGGTGAGAACTTCATAATGTATTTGGGCTCGAGTTACAGTTTTGGTATAAATGCATTAGGTTTATTATATGGTACCGGGACCATCTTTTAAATTAAAATACAAACTTGTCATTTATTTTTCAAAAGCTTAGTTTTACCAAGTATTTTAATATATACTTCTCTAACGGTGTCGCAAGCATTCAAACATATTATTGCAATTAAATGTATTGTTTTAATGGCTATTATAGCTTATTGGCAAGTAGCATTCAATAAGTATATACTTACCCACGATTTTGTAAATTGTTGGTTGCCTTGGCGATATTATCTTTCACAATGTATTCATAATGGAATTTTTCCTTATTGGAATCCATATCAACAGTTAGGATATCCTATACATGCCGATTTACAAGGCCCAATTTGGTATTTTGAATCGTGGATAATAAGCATGATAACCGAACAAAATCCAGTCACTCTCCAATATTTATTTGTATCTTATATTGCTTTGGCTGGGATAGGAATGTATGGATTAAGTTTTTATTTAAGTGAAAGCAAAAAGGCAGCATTTGTAGTGGGTATAACTTACATGCTCAGTGGTTTTTTTGTTTCACATAGCCAACACTTTTTTTCTGTAATTAGTGCGGCTTGGTTGCCTTTTATTTTCCTTAATTTTTTAAAACTATTACATAGAAAACAATTAAAATATGGAATTTACACTTCTATTTTTTTGTTTTTCACTCTTACAGGCGGCAACCACACATTTGCTTTTTTTACTGCTTATTTATTAACTACCATTGCTTCAATTTATCTTATAAAAAGTTTAAAATCAAACAAGACTGAGTTTTGGTTACATTTAAAGCAAATCAGTTTAACATTACTATTTAGCATTGCCCAAGTTACCATGGTAATTGTGGTTTTTCTGCAAGTGCAGCCTTATATTGGACGTTTAAGTGGCCTTGATTATGAAGCATGTATTGCTAATTCTTTTACCTGGAAGGCAGCTATATCTTTTTTTCAGCCTTTTGCTACCACCGTGGAATGGAGCTTTTATGATACTGACCCCTCCATGAGCAATCACTATTTTGGAATTTTTATGCTGCCTATCAGCATTTTATTCGCTTTCAAGAAAAAGTCAACTTTAGAGATAACATTATTTATATTTGCTGTAGTGTGCTTAATATTATCATTTGGTGATGCAACACCACTTTACAAATGGTTTCATCAATTTTTACCTGGCATTAATTTATTTCGATTTATTAGTTATTTTGCCTTTATGTTTACCTTTTGTATGCTCTTATTATTGGGAAATACTTTAAGCTATTATCAATTTAACATTGATAAAAACAACAAACTTCTTAGAAGGGTATTTATTGGATTTATAACCTTAATCTTATTCATTTTTATTTATTCTTTGAGCAAAGGAAACTTCTCAAATTTTATTACCTATTTTTTTAATAATGATCTTTTCAGTAGAACTTCGTATGGAAACAAATATGACCATATTGCCTTTCAATCTATGATTCAATTATTGCTGTTTTTATTATTGATGTTGGTTAATCAGGTAAGAAAAAATTATTTAAGCATGGCATTAATTTTTGTGATGACTATCGATGTTGTTCTTGCAGTTCAATTAAATATTGGAAATGTTTGTGTTGGAAATTTAAACCCTAAAGAGCTAAATAATTATCTGTTAACCCTTCCAAAAAAATTTGATTGTCCACCCGATGAACCTTTAGCTAATTTTAATGAAGAGCGCGGACAAAAGCATGGTTTATTCCGTAACACAGCAACCTACAATCATTGGATTTCTGATAGTTACCATAATTCTTTTGTATTTGCAGGTAAAACATACCTGTATTTTGACAAACCCAAAATGCATGAAGCAATTTTAAAAAATAATTTATTTTACTTGAGCAATGAAATTTTCCCATTAAGGAAGATTGATGAGGTATTGAAAATGGAAAATTTGAAAAAGAAAGTTTTATTTGATGAGAAGGATTATAATATTCTATCTAATAAGGTAGCAATAAATGACACTATGGTGCAAGGTTCTGTAAAGTTGTTAGATTTAAAGCCCAATTTTTTAAAGGCTTCAATATCTTGTGAAGCAAATACCCTATTGCATTGCATACAAAGCTATTATACAGGATGGAAAGCATTTGTGGATGGTACTGAAACACCAATTTATAGGTCCAATGGACTAACTATGTCATTGCTTGTTCCTAAAGGCGATCATATTGTAAGTTTTCAATATTCAAATCCTACTTCAATAATGGCTGGGGCTTTTAGTTATGGTGTGTTTTTAATTTTAGTAATTTATGCTTCATTTATTAACCGAAAACATCCAATATTCAAATATGTTTTTAGAGGATTTTGGACAATAGGAATTTTTATTATCCTAAGACATTTTTTGATTTTATATTTTTAGCTTTAGCTATCCATTCATCTTATGTAAATTAATAAAACTTTCTTTTCTTATGAAAAGTTTCATAAATTTGAGGGGTATTAGCCTTTCCACTTACAATTTTGTGTTGGCCTAAAAAGTTATTTAGTACTAATTTTAAGCAATATAGGTATTGCCATTGCAAAATAATTTTTAGTTTAACTATCATAAGGATAACTAAAACATAAACGTAGTGGGATTAAAAATTGAATTTTGCTTTTGTCACTATGATAAATTATTTCAGAAAACATACAGTATCAAGTATTGGCGTACTGATGTTAATTATTGTCTTTTCATTTTATTTTCACGGATTAATTAAAGTAAATGTAAACTATCACCCTGTATGGAATGATGAGTTCTTTTACTTTATCAATGCAAATGCATATTTTCAAAATAACACACTTCAAGCAGCTCTTACTTTAAATGGAATTGGCAGTGTAATTTTTAAGAGCGATGCTCATGGATTTATATATCCCTTATTACATGGGGGCTTTGCTAAATTAGTTGGATGGCATACTTTTAATCTTATATGGTTTAACTTTTTATTAATTGGTATTTCACTTTGCTTAATTTTTTATTTACTACCAATTCCTTTTAATAGTAAGCTAAATGTTACTTTAATAATGCTTTTATTTCCTTTTATTCCATTATATGCTTTCACTTATATGCAAGAGATTATGCAGGTGTTTTTTGCTATTGTTATAAGCATTTTGTTTTATCATATTTCTCAAAAAAATAATAATAAAGGCCTCATTTTGGTGCTGGTACTAATAATTATATTGTCAAGCCTTTTTCGAGCGTCTTGGTTTTTTTGGTTAATTGGTTTATTACCATTTGCAAAAAACAAACTACAACAAATATATTTTAGTATTCTATTTATTCTTGGGTTCATTGCTTCAATTGTTTACATTAATTTGTTTAGCGAAGCTGTACCTAATTATTTTTCCAATATGCTCTCACTTTTGCTCAAAGGCGAGGTATATGAGGTTACACATTCGCTATTTTTTCATACGCTACAAAATATAAAATTATACTTCTTTTCAACCAATAAAAGTTTGGTTTATTTCTCTATGAAGTTTTTAACTGCTGGTACAATTGCTTTTTTTAGTTATGATGCTATTAAGTCAAAGGATAAATTAAGTATGTCAATACTACTTATAGGATTTGTAAATTTTATTTTGGTTTTTATTTTTTATGATGCCAACTATTGGAGAGAAATTCGAACCTTATCTCCATTATTTTACTTTACCATTTTATTTTTGGTATTAAAGCTCCAAAAAAGAAGTTTATACCTATTGATTTGCTTTTTATTTGGCCTTTTTACACTGTCATTTAAAATAAGCAATCAGCAAATTAAAGAAAGAAGTAACATGTCCAATTTTAATCAGAAAGAACATGATGCCTTTCAATTACTAGCCCAACATATAGCAAAAGATCAAGTTGTGTTAATCAACAATTTATCAATTGAGCATACTTGGTTTATGATGTATCTTCCTTTGCAAAATAAACACAAACAGCCTATTAAGTATATGATTCCTTTTTATGGATTACAAAATAAGCTTTATAATTTTACACTATCTAAAACGCTAAGTCAAAATCATGGTAAATTAGTGCTTGCTACACCTTATTTTGCTCTTTACAAAAATTAATTTTGTAATTCATTAAATGGCAACTTTATAAAAACTAAGAAGCTACTTGTTCCATAACAAATTCATTCGTAAGTTTGTTAATTATCCCAAGTTTCTCAAACTATGTACAAATAGTAAAACAAATTTTATTAAGATTCTTAATTGCAGTAAAAAAATTGAAAAGTAAACTTCTTAAATACCTCGATTTAATTATTCTATTTTTATGCTGTTTGTTAATTTTTTCCTATCTTGTTAAATATGTCGCTACCGATATAAATGCTCATATTCAGCAAATTAAAATTATAAATAAAGGACTTGCCAACTATCCTGCTAATTTTCTGTTTTATTTTATCATCAATTTGTTGTCAGGCTTTAGTAATGGTAATATCATGTATTTTATTACAGTAGTTGTTTTAACTACTGCAACAACTTTCAAATACTACATTTCAAAACTATTTATTATTCAATATCTAAAGTCATTCAACAAAATAAATTACAAAGGTTATGCTGTAAATATTGCTTTAATTACAATGGCTTTATTTTTCAGTTTTGCTATTCACGACCCTTATTCCTTATTTGTTTTAAAGAAAGTGTATCTGAGTAAGTTTGTGCCAATAGCTTGGCATAACTCCACTAGTATAGTGCTTTTCCCATTTGCTATTTTGCTTTTTTGGAAACAATTAAAACTATTTGAGTTTGAAAGTGAAACAACTTTGAAAGAAATTTTAATTATCAATGTGTTGGTTTTAATCAATTTGCTAATTAAGCCTTCTTTCATATTTGCATATGCACCAGTTTCGTTTTTTTACATGATAATAAAATTCAAAAAACGAATTTCAATAAAAGATTTTTTTTTACGACTAACACCATACATTTTAATTTTAATAGTTGTAATCATACAGTATTATCTGATTTATATGCAACAACAAGGCTCATTCTACAACCATAAAAGCAGTGTAATTTTAACTACACCTTTTAAAATGTTGGCTTATTTCATTCCTTACCATTTTATTCCCTTTTCTTTATTGTTATCTTTTTTATTTCCAATAGTTACTTATTTATCTTATAATGAAATAATAAATTACAAACCTTTTAAATATGCTCTGCATTTAACTATTGTGGCTATAATTATTTCTGCATTTATAATGGAGCAAGGACCAAGATCAAGCCACGGAAACTTCCTCTGGCAAAATATCATTTGTACGTATTTACTTTTTCTAAGCTCCATTTCTTTTCTCATAAATAATTTTTCATCTAAAGCTTCATTATCTAAAAAAGATAAATTAATATTATGTGTATTAGCGCTTCATGTAATCTCTGGTATTTTATATCTAGCTAAAATTTGGTACACACTATCCTATTATTAAAATAATTTATGCTATAAAATTTAATAATAAATCTGCATTAATCATTAGGAGTCAACCATGTTATACCAATTGTATTTATTAAATAGTCAAAAGCTATTTAATAAATTTACTATGTTTAATGCCTACATAACAAAATTGTAGACAAAAATTATTGACTATTTATTTTGTCTAGTCGGTATTTACTGCTTTTTTAAAAGGGTAATCCTGTTTAGCCAACATTATCAATCTATACCGTCATTGGACTAAATTGAAAGTGTAATTGGTAGTTCAATATGTACATTCAAATTGTAATTTAGGCATAAAAAAAGCCTGCTGAAATTCTTCAGCAGGCTTTTTAAAAATCCTCAATGTTTATTACTCAATCACAATTTCTTGGGTATATACATTTTTACTATCGTTTACTTTTATTACGTAAACACCTTTCGATAAATTGCTTAAATCAATTGGTGTTATTGCAAGGCCTTTAATGTTGTTTTGCGAATAAACTCGATCGCCAGTAATGCTATAAATTTCTAAATTTAGAGCTTGTGTATTATTCAATTTATTCTCAAAAATAAATTTCCCATTCGATGGATTTGGATATGTTACAAACACATTTTCTTGCTTAGCTTTTTCAATACCATTAATATTTCCATTTGGACCAAACACGGTGTGGTAGCCCCATACTGAGCATGCAGGATTATTTTGTTCAGTTACTAATACTGCGTAAGTTCCAACTGCTAAATTTGAAATCGATGCAGTGCTTGCACCAGTATTCCATAAATAAGTGTATGGAGCATTTCCTCCTGTTACCGTAGCACTTGCTGATCCTGTGCCACTATAAATGCTATTTGATGAAGAGTTGGTTCCCGATACCGATACTTGAATATTGCAACCACCTGGTGTTACACAATAAGTGGCAACTTTCTGGCATTGGTTATTGTCAGTAACTGTTACCGAATAACATCCCGGAATTAAGTTTGAAATTGATTGAGTGGTAGCTAAATTACTCCATTGATAAGTGAAAGGCGCTGTCCCACCTTGTGTTGTTACTGTAGCCGTGCCATCCATAGCTCCTAAAGATGTTTCATTAGTTCCCGATGCAGTTATTGTAAATCCAGCACATGATGGTAAATTAAATACAATTGCATCTAAAAAAAACTCACTTCCTGCTACCGGTGTTGGTAAACCTAAGCTCGATGGACTAGGCAAACCAAATGATGATAAATCAGGAATTGAACCTATACTTGAGGTGGCAAAAATGTTAATAGTGTCAGGCGTTGCGGTTGATGAGTAAGAAATAGGAATATTCATATTTGTCCAATTGCTTACTACAGTGTTGGCTTCAAAATAACCTTCACCTACAGTTTCTGTTTCGCCTAAGGCAGCATTCCAACGTGTTAACTCTACTTGAAAACCGCATGCGTCATTGCCTTGTGGATTCGATTTGTATTTAAAATCAACGGAAATAGGACGTTGTGTATAAGGTATTCCAGGCGACATCATTGAACCTAATTGAATACCTCCACCCATTGGATTTGGTAGTGGTGTAGGAGGGCCAAATGGACCAAAAATAGCAAAATTAGGACAGTCAGGGCAGTTACCAGTCACCATTCTAACCGAACTACTTCCTTGTCCAGTATTGCTAGTTACTTGAAACACAGTTTGTGCTCCACCACTAGCTGAAGTCAAAGAGTTACTCGAAGTCCAACCTGTTGGCTCGTTTCCACTCCAATTCTCAAAATTAAGATTGCTTTGCGCAAGTAATGTTCCAGCACTTAAGAGGCTCATCAAAAATAAAGTTGTAATTTTTTTCATCATATTATCAGTTTAAAATTTGCACAAACCTAATTTCAAATACAATGCCAAACTCTTTTTATATGGTTAAAAAATATTAATAGGTCGAATCAATTCTATTATTTAAAGAAAGTTATACGAAAGTGAAATGGTCTTTAGACCATTTCAAACTGAGGTAAATACCGATGATCATTTGTTAAACCAAATTTATTTGGTCTATTACAAATATCATTTAGGTATTAAAGCCAAGCATGGCTAAAAAGACCAACATCATCAAAAACAAACTTTTTTTAACCCAAAATAATCAATAGTAGATTTAAAAAATCGAACTACTTAGTCGTCCCTCAAAAAGTCATTTTTAAACGGGAGAGATGTTGGCCT
>DAORKI010000081.1:0-17118 GCA_035439485.1 Bacteroidia bacterium | reverse complement strand
AAATAAAAAAAGCGAATATTTCTATTCGCTTTACTTTGACACATATTCTTCTTAATGAGAAATAACTAGTTTCTTCACAAAGCTCTGGATACCATCATCTGCAAATACAAAATAAATACCATTGCCTAAATTAGAAACATTAACCCTATAATTCAATTCTCCTTGAACTAAGCTTTGTTTAGGTAATGTTAGTACAGTTTTACCATTAATATCTTTAATAGTAAACTGAACATGATTTGACCTTTCGAATTTCCCTTTAAAATTCACAATACCCTCAGTTGGATTAGGATACAACATAAGTTGATTAGGTGCATAAAACTTATTTTTTATTCCTACATCAACAGGTCCAAATATTAACGCATTACCACCATTACTGGCCACAATACCTCTTGAAGTTTTAAATATGACCGAATTGTTATTGTAAGTGTCACCAACACTGTACCTTACCCAACTTGCACCACCATCTCTTGTTTCATAAATTATTCCATCAAATGCACAAGCCCAAGCTGTATCAGCAATTCCAGTTACACTTCTAAAACTCACGTCAACACCATTTAAAACAGTTACCCAATTTTGACCACCATCACTGGTTCGTAATATTAAACCTTGGGTAACACCACCAACAGCATAAACCACATTATTGCCTAGTACTGTGGTTCCGAATAAACCACCTGATATACCTGAATTTTGGGGACTCCAATTGGAACCATCATATTTAAAAATAGTACCTCCACTACCAACTGCATAAGCCGTTGGTGTGGCAGCAGACTTATCAACTGCGACATCCCAAAAACGTGCTGTGACACCTGTATTTTGTTGTACCCAGTTAGTTCCATCAAAATTCAATATTACACCCGCATCTCCCACAGCAAAAGATTTATTATTATCATAAGTAGCCACACCATACATTCTTTGCGTTACACCACTATTCATAGGAGTCCAGGTTTGCCCATTGTCTGCTGATTCTCTAATTAATCCATTTGAACCAACCACTCTCCATTTGTTAGGATACATATCACATGAGAGTAACGTATCTACACCCGGTATTAAACCTGTTGATGAAACATTCCAAGTGTTACCTCCATCAAAGGACCTCAAACAACTACCATCCTTCATTGTCATCAAGGCAGTAGCACTATCAAGCATCGTTACATCTGTAATGTCAACTGTGGTATTTGTGCTTACTTGAGTTCCAGGAAATAATTGCTCAACTCTTATGTATAAATCTTTATTTACGCTTACACTGCAACCACCATCAATTATAGTACAATTAACATCAAATTTACCAATAGTGCTATAATTATGAGTAGGTTGTGCTTGAGTTGAAGTGCCCCCATCTCCAAAATCCCAGTCGTAGGTAGCTGTAACTCCTTGTTGTGGTATAACATAAAAAGTTACTGCCCCGTCAGGTAAATATTTAATTAATTCATTTGCTGCAAAATCAAATTGTGGGCTATTCACAACAATATCAAAACCATTATCATTACTAATAGAAGGTAAATCACTAGATTGAATTCTAACTCTATATGCAACTCCATTGCCAATGCTTGTTGGAACTACACAAGCAACAACACCACTTGTAGTTGATGACAAACTGCCAATTAGTACAGCATTGGTAAAGTTACCTACACTATCTGACAATTGTACCTGAAATACATTGCCAGCGTTATAAACACCGCTAGCAGTGTAATAAACATAAAAAGTATCTAGCTTACAAAATGGCAATGGCGAAATGGAATCAATTACAATTCCATTTGAGTTAGGGATTACTGGCCCGATGGTAAAAAGAGCATCACTGTTATCAAATAAAGGAGCACCAGTACCCGCTTTTTCAACTTTCATTAGACATTGTGTTGAGGAAATATTTGGTACATTCCAATAATAACTATCTGCATTAACATTGGTTAATAATGAATTCCAGGTTCCTCCGTTATCATCACTGTAACTTAAATTAATTAATGGAATATTATTTCTATTCCAAGTAATGTTGTAATAATAGCCTTGGTTCAAGTATTCACCACCATTAGGGGTTAACATAGTTAACTGAGGTGTAGAAGAACTAATAGTAAACTCTGCATCACTTATATCCGTTAATGTTTGGTTTGAATTGCTAGTTACTCTTACTAAACATTGATTCGAAATCACATTTGGTGTAAACCAATAATACACGTTGTTTACCGATGCAAATGAACTAATTATGGTAGTCCAATTAGCTCCAGCATCAAGCGAATATTCTAATTTTATGGTGTTTCCAATTCCTGTTCCTGTCCATTGGATTACGTGATTTGGTGTATTCTGTAGAAAAATTTCACCACCATTAGGACTAACTAAAGATATTGATGGGGTACCTAATACAATACTAAATTCAGCTGCACTTGAATCTGAAAGACTATTGTTTCCAGCTGCCCTTACCTTAATTATACAATTATTTGAAATTACATTAGGCACCAACCAATTATAGTAATTAATATTATTAAGATTTGTAACAACAGTAGAGTAAGTATTTCCTCCATCACTTGAAAATAAAATATCGACTAGCGTCACCATAGCACTATTCCAAGTAATTGGAGTGTAATTTCCGACCACAAAATTTTGACCACCACTAGGATATACATTGTTAATATATGGATTTGTTTGCGCAGTGCTGAAGGTTGCATCACTAACATCAAAAATAGTAGGATTATTTACATCAATCACCTTTATTAAGCAATTACTGTTTGCTGTGTTAGGTACCAACCAATTATAGTAGCCCGAATTATATACATTATTGGCCAATGTGTCCCAAGTTCCGCCATTATCATTAGAAAAAAGTATTTTATAGTAACCTGATACAAAACTTGAATTCCATTGAATAGAATAAGTTAAACCACCACTTAAAACTTCACCACCATTGGGCTGTGTAATTGTTATATTTGATGAATTGGCGTTAATGGTGAATACATTATTGCTTTCATCAAAAATATTGGAGTTTACAACTTCGCTCACTCTGATTCGGCAATTTGTGCTGTTAACATTATTCACAAACCATAAATAGTAATTATTATTAATTCCATTGTAATGATAAACACTTGATGCAATGGTATTCCAAGTTGCACCGTTGTTAGAAGAAAATTCCAGTTTAACATAATTAGAATTTAAATACCCACTCCATGTAATATAAACGTTAGTATTTCCACCTAAAGTTTCGCCACCATTAGGATAAGTTACTTCTAAATTTGGGCCAACAATATAAAATGCGGTCTGGCTAAAATCATTCACAGCACTGTTTGAGGCATCACTTACACGTACCAAGCACAAATTACTTGGATTGTTTGGAATTGTCCAGTTGTAATAATTGTATCCATCAATAGTATTATAACCCGAAGTAATATTTATCCAATTTGATCCAGCATCAATAGAGTATTCAATGTTTACATTGGTAACAAACATACTTTGCCAACTGATGTATGTTGTAGTGCCTACTAAAAATGTTTGATTAGTATTTGGGCTAAGTAAATCAATATAAACTGGAACAAACTGTATTTCAAATTGAGCATTACTTTGATCAAAAACGGCAGGGTTATTAGATGAAATTACCCTAACAAAACAGTGGGTTGAAGCAGGTAATGGAACTTGCCAATTATAGGTTCCGTTATTTACAATGTTAGTGGCAATACTTTGCCAAGTTAATCCACTATCAATGGAATATTCTAAATTTACATTAGCCACGTTTTGTGAGGTCCACGTAATTGGATGCGAAGTATTACCAATCCAACTTTCACCACCATTGGGTGAGGTTAAATTTATTGCTTGAGTACCCTGCGCTACACAAGAAATTGCTGCCTCCCAACCCAAATATTGATAAGCATAATCAGAAGACCATGTAAAGGTTAAAGCCCCTTGAGCATTTGTTGCTACTATCGTACCCGGACCATTTACTCCTGAGTAAGTTCCAATTAAAGATGCTGAAGTATTGGCCCCATCATAAACCTTTAATAAATCCCATGATTGCTCTGACTCAAAGGCCGTAAAATCAAATTTCAATACTTGTCCAACACTTGAAGGATAAAATGTTTTGGTATAATCTTCATTAATATTATAATCTGCAGTTAGCCCAGATGCATCATAAAATGTACCACTGCAAACAGTTTCTGATTGATTATCCATATTATATTGGTTAGCTGCTGCTGTTGTAAAACTATTTACGATACAACCACTTGCTGCACCATTTACGCTTGTTGGTACAATTTGCCAATAATAGGTAGTTGATGCACTTAAACCTGAAATATCAAAGTATGTAAAATCAATACCTGCTTGGTAAAGTGGCGGAGTTGCATTGGTTCCAAAATATAAATCAAAGCCATCTATTAATACACTAGAAGATGGATTATTCCATGTTAAAGTAGGATTTCTTGAAGCTGATGCAGCATTATTGTTAGGGTAAAATCCACTTGTACATGGCGGTAAACCTCCAAAAACAATGGCAAAAGTAAAATCACTTACATCTGAAATTAAGCCTGTGGCTAAATCTTTAATTCTAACCAAACAATTATTTGAGGGTGTATTTGGTACTAACCATTGGTAATAATTATAGCCATCCCAAACATTAAAGGCACTCACTATGGTAGTCCAGTTTGTACCTCCATCGATACTGTATTCAATAAAAACCGAATCAACACCTAAAACATCAAATTGAATGTATGGCGTGTTACCCGATTGAAAAGTTTCACCACCATTAGGTGCTGATATTGAAATTGTTGGAGCACTGATGGTAAATTGAGCATTACTGATATCAAAAACCGATGGGTTACTTGAATCTTCTACCTTTACAAAACAATGTGTTGAGGGAGTATTTGGTACAGTCCAGTCAAACCAAGTATTGTTAGTAAAATTCAATAAAATGGGTTGCCAAGTGGCCATTGAATCAAAAGAATAATAAATATTAGCTTCTGTTATGCCTGGCGAAGTCCACCAAATCTCATGAACACTACCAGCCGCCCAAATCTCATTTCCGTTAGGATAGTTTAGGGTAATAGTACCTCCTTGAATGGTAAAAGGGGCATCAGAAATATCATTGATGGAAGCATTATTTGCGTCAGAAACTCGTATTAAACAATTTGTTGATGGGGTATTTGGGATTGGATCCCACCAATACCAAGGACTACTTGTACTATTTCCAATATAAGTCCAAGTGTTTCCTCCGTTTGTTGAGTATTCTATATTAACATCTGTAATCCCAACTGTTGTCCATTCAATATATTCTCCAGTATTAACAATATAAGTTTCACCACCATTGGGGTCTGTTACAGTTAAAGAAGGTGATCCTATAGTAAAATCATAATCTGAAATATCAAATATTGAATTGTTACTGCTTTGCTTAATTCTTACCCTACAAGTTGTTGATGGCGTGTTTGGAATAGGGTCCCAAGTATAACTATTTAAATTTGCATCAATACCAGTGGCAATGGTTGTATAACTGCTTCCACCATTAGTGGAGTATTCAATATCAACAAAATCAACGCCAGGAGCATACCATGAAATGTCCTCTGAACTGCCAACTGCAAAACTGATAGCGTAGTTTGGATAATACAAGGAAATGGAGGGTGCAACAATTTCGAAAACAGCATTGGAAATATCATTAATAGAGGTGTTGGCTGTACTTGATATTTTAATTAAGCAATTGCTAGAAGCCACATTGGGAACATCCCATTGATAAAATCCTGTTCCTGAAAATGATGTGGCGTTAGTTATAAATGTCCAAGAGCCTCCATTGTCCGTGCTATATTCAATTTTTACTTGTGCTACTAAAACATCATTCCATGTGATGAACTCCTGGTTGTTTGCAGTAAAGGTTTCTCCTCCATTAGGATAGGTAACTTCTATAGATTGGGAATAGCTGGTTAATTTTAAGGCTATAAAAAAGGTAAAAAGTAGTAGTTTTTTCATTTCAATTTGTTTTCGTTCGGGTAATAAAAATTCAAAGTTAAAGGTTTATTTTAAAACGACCAACCTTAACTAAAGTTACAGCTAATTTAAAAAAATTCTACACTTTTTTTAACATACAATAATTCAAAAAATAAAATATTTTTGCTTTTTGTTAAAAAGCATGGCACATTTATTGAAAAAGGTTTACATTATGAAAACTTTTAAGCTTATTCTAGTTGCTTTGCTTGTTGCAAACGCCTGTTTAGCCCAAAATGAATTATTAGGTGAACCAGGTAGCCCAGCTATAAATTTAGAAAAAAAATATCGTTCAACCATTTTCAAAGGTGACACGATTGCTGTTGTTGACTTAAAAACAGCTGTCATCACCGGAGCACGTGTTTTTAAAGATGCTGATGCCGAAAAGAAATATAGGAGATTAGTAAGAGATGTAAAAAAAGCATATCCCTACGCCAAAATTGCTGGTCAGCGTATTAAAGAATACAACGATTTAATTGCCGATAAAAAAAATAGAGAACGCAAGAAATTGATGAAGGAAGCTGAGAAAAATTTGAAAGCAGAATTCAAAAAAGATCTCGAAAATTTAACCGTAAATCAAGGCAAGATATTAATGAAATTGATTGATCGTGAAACTGGCAATAGCTCTTATGATTTAGTAAAAGAGTACAGAGGCAAAATGACGGCCTTTTTTTGGCAATCATTTGCTGTAATTTATGATGATGACCTTAATATGAAAGTGAGATACGACAAAGAAGGCGATGATAAATTAATTGAAGAGATTATTCAAATGATTGACCGTCAAGAAATTTAAGCCCTTTGACGTAAAGCTTCATATAATATTACACCACAAGCAACTGAAACATTGAGTGAGCCAATGGTTCCCATCATGGGTAACTTTGCTTTAAAATCTGACAATTTAAGATACTCAGGCGAAATGCCTTCTTCTTCATTGCCCATTACAATACATACAGGGCTTTTGAGATTCACATGAGTATAATTTTCGTTTGTTTTTTCAGTACATGAAACAATCAACAATCCTGTTTCTTTTAAATATTTGATGGTTTCCTTTAAATTCATACTCCTGCAAATCGGTATTTTATTTAAGGCGCCTGCAGAAGTTTTCATAGCATCAGCATTAATTGGGGCTGATCCTCTTACTGGTATAATAATGGCATCAACACCACAACATTCAGCTGTACGGGCAATGGCACCAAAGTTTCTTACATCGGTAACCTTATCTAAAATAAGCACTAATGGAACTTTTCCTTTTTCGAAAACTTGAGGTAATATATCTTCTATTGCGTAAAATGAAACCTCTGAAGTAAATGCTACAGCACCTTGATGATTATTTTTTGTTAATCGATTCAGCTTTTCGACTGGTGCAAACTGATAAAAAACTTTATACTGTTTAGCTTTATAAATTAATTGTTTAATTAAATCGCCTTTTGCACCATCTTGAATAAATATTTTTTGAATTTCTTTCCTTGCATCAATGGCTTCTAAAATGGGATGAATACCGTAAATGATATTCTCATGTTCGTTTGATGAATGATTCAATTTTATAAATTTAATGTTCGTTATAAGCTCTTCCTTGCCTCCAAGCATCAACACTTTTATACCACTCATCCTTAAACAAATCAGAACGGTTTAGTTGATAATCGTTTTCAGAAAATGGATTAATTACTTTGACGAAAACAAAGGATAATGATTTATAAGATGCATCTTCACCATAAACCCATGTTTCTACATTTTCTTGTTTATATAATGTGTTTGGCTGTCCAAAAATGGTGTAAATTAAACCTCTGTCGGTTTTCCAGCCTTCACAATAAGAGGTAAAATAAAGATTTGCATCTTGCGCACGACTGTAATAAGTTTTTAATATTGATTTTGCACGCTCACTGTTTCCTCCATTTTTAAGCCAAAAATCATCAATAGCCTTTTTCTTATCTTTCAAAGCCATTAAATCTTCAAATTCTTGACGAGTTGTAATGAACCTTAATATTGGTACCAATTGATCGGCCGATGTTAAGTATGGAAATTCTTCGCTATAGCGATAAATCGTAAAACCTTCTTTTAAATTGGTGTCAAGTTGAAAATGATAAAATCCCAACTTTTCTAATTTAATGAGTGATTTGCCGTTTGTATCAATATTAATGCTAAATAAACTATCGGCATGGTAATCAAATGGTTTTGGAGTAAAGTTACTGAAAGCTGGAGCTGGCAAGGGAAATTGTCGATTGTAATATCTTACAAATAACTTTTGTTGTTTTATTCCACCAGTATAATGTAATTCAACTGTTTCGTTTTTCTTCAACACATTTCTAAATAATGGTTGATGATAAGTTGTATCGTTTATTATAAAATTTTGTGCCGTTTGAAAAGAGCTTTTATAAACATTTAAAATACTTTTTGAACTTATATTTCTGTTTAAATCCTGCACTACAACTTCAAGAACATAATTATTAGGGTAAACTGCCTTAAATTCGGCTTTAGCTATTAATAAAAATGGCTTATCAGAAAAGTCCTTATCTAATACTAAAACAGAACCTGTATCAACTGGTTGCTTGTCTTCATAGGTTTTTAACAACCTGTAAGTAAGTGCAACTCTTGCTGTAAAAGTCTTGCTTTCGCCTGACCTCACATAAAGTAATTCAGAGGTACTTATTGAAAAATGAATAAAGGAGCTTTGTGGTCCATTATGTTGAATTGAGAATTGGGGATGTAAAATATTTTCGCTTTTCTTGTATGCGTATGATAAATTTTGATTAGAAATTTTAGTAGGCGTTTGGCATGAAAGGACAAACACCAACAACAGCAGCAAGGTTAAATATATTGTAATATGTGATTTTTTTAAAATCATAAGCGTGTAAAATTAGTATTTTATTGATTAATAGTTGGAATTTTACATTTTTTTAGAATCACCATATGCTAAAAGGCAATAACATTACATTTTAAATTTAACTTAATAACCTGTTCTTTTAGCTCATTTGAAGGTGGTGATGAATAAATTTGGCCTATTAACCAACATTTTTTGAAAGTTTTATTAAGAAAAATATTTTTAAAACTGTTCCTCCTTCATCGTAAAAATATAAAGCATAAGCCTTAACTTTGCCAATAAAATTAATTGAATGATTTCGTCATTACACATAAAGAATTACGCCTTAATAAATGAATTAACAATTAATTTTGAAAAGGGTTTCACCATCATTACTGGAGAAACTGGTGCTGGTAAGTCAATTTTATTAGGAGCATTAAATTTAATTGCAGGACAAAGAGCCGATTCCACTGTATTATTGGATAAACAATCGAAATGTATTGTAGAAGCAGAGTTCGACATCAATAATTTAAATGTGAAATCATTTTTTGATGCCAATGATTTAGATTTTAATAGTAAAAGTATTATAAGACGTGAAATAAGTAGCAATGGAAAATCAAGGGCATTTATCAATGATACCCCTGTTAATTTGAGCCATCTGAAAGAACTTAGCCAACTGCTAATTGATATTCATTCACAACATCAGTCCATCGAATTAAATGAAAAAAATACGCAATTAAATTATTTAGATGTTGTGGCAGATAATGAAATAATTGTTGAAGAATACAAATCAAAATTTTCATTATATAAACAATTCCTTCAACAACTTCAAGACAAGGAGGATGAAGAAAAGCGTTTACGAAAGGATATTGATTATTATCAATTTCAATGGCAAGAAATTGAAGATCTAAAATTACAGCCTAATGAAATTCAACATATCAAAAATGAACTTTCAGTTATAAGTAATGCTGAGGAAATAAAAAAAAACTTATTAAAAGTAAATTATTTGCTTGAGCAAAAAGAAGATACAGTCATTGCACAGTTAAATGAATGTAAAAATGCTCTGGCATCTATTGGGCGATTTAATGCTGATTTTGAAGAATTGCAGCTTCGCCTTCAAAGCAATATCATAGAGTTAAAAGACATATCTTCAGAGATTGAAAATCAGCTCGAAAAAGTGAGTTTTAATCCTGAAAAATTGGAGTTCTTAAATGAGCGACTTAGCAACACTGAAAGATTAATGCGTAAACATGGCGTTAATTTAGAAGAAGAATTATTGTTACTTAAAAACTCATTTGAAAGTAAAATTACAGGTGTTTATTTTATAGCTGATGCCATTGAAAAAACAAAAAAAGAAATTAAAACCATTGAACACACCTTGAAAAATGATGCCCAATTTATTCATAAAAAAAGGCTAAACTGTGTTCCAAAATTTGAAAAAGAGGTATGCCATTTATTGCAACAATTAGGCATGCCAAATGCACAATTCATTGTAAAATTAAATACTTTAAGTCAACTCAACACCTATGGTCAAAATGAGGTTGAGTTTTTGTTCAGTGCTAATAAAGGCATTGCTCCTGCATCACTTCAAAAAGTGGCATCAGGAGGTGAAATTTCAAGGGTAATGTTGGCTATAAAATCATTAATTGCAAGACAAAAAACATTGCCTTCCATAATTTTTGATGAAATTGATACAGGTGTTTCGGGCGATGTGGCTGCTAAGATGGCTATCATTTTAAAAGAATTATCAAAACATTTGCAAGTTATAAGCATAACACATTTGCCTCAAATTGCGAGTAAAGGAAATCATCATTGGTATGTTTATAAAGATAATGTAAATGATACTACTACTTCGCACATTAAAGTACTCAACAATGAGGAAAGAATTCATGAAATTGCCAAAATGCTAAGCAACGAAAATATGACATCTGCCGCCATAAGTAATGCAAAAGAGTTATTAGGTTTGGTTGGCAAGAAAGCTAAGGAGTAAAATGGTGTTAACAAATTTTAATTCAAAAACCAACAAGTCTTTATACTTTCGCCCTTTAGATTAATTTTATTTAGTACCAAAGTAGTTATGTATTCCCTATTTAAGAAAGAGGTTAAAGGATTTTTAAGTTCCATATTGGGATATGTAGTTATTATTGTATTTTTACTCATCGTAAGTTTATTTTTATGGGTTTTTCCTGGAGAATTCAACGTGCTCGATAATGGTTACTCGTCTCTTGATGGATTATTTTTAATTGCTCCTTGGGTATACCTGTTTTTGATTCCAGCCATTACGATGAGAAGTTTTGCTGATGAAAAAAAAAGTGGCACTATTGAGCTTTTACTCACCAAACCCTTAACCGATTTACAAATAATATTAGCAAAATATTTTGCTGGTTTAGTCCTGGTAATTTTTAGTATAGCCCCCACTCTAGTGTATTATTACGCTGTGTTTCATTTAGGTAATCCTATTGGAAATATTGACATTGGCGCTACCAATGGTTCGTATATTGGATTAATTTTTTTAGCTTCAGCCTTTGTGGCTATTGGGATTTTTGCTTCAAGCATTACTGAAAATCAGGTCATTTCATTTATCATTTCCTTATTTTTAAGTTTTATTGCCTATCAAGGTTTTGATTCATTTAGTAGTTTGCAACTTTTTAAAGGTATAGACAACATTGTAGCCGGATTAGGCGTCAGTCAACATTATGTGAGTATGAGCAGAGGAGTAATTGATACCCGTGACATTATTTATTTTATTGGATTTTCCTCCATTTTTATACTCATGACTAAAACTTCGCTTGAAAGCAGAAAATGGTAAAATTGTAAGTTTTGTATGAAAAATAAAAACAAATTCAACAGTTTTCTTCAGTTATTTACCGGTATTAGTATTGTTATTTTAGTCAATATTATTGGTGCATTTTTATTTCAACGCTTTGATTTAACTGCCGAAAAAAGATACAGCTTATCATCATCCACCAAGAAACTTTTAAAAGAACTTGATGATGTTGTATATTTTAAAATTTATTTAGAAGGTGAATTTCCCGCTGGCTTTAAAAGATTGAGAAGCGAAACCAAGGAAATGCTAGATGAATTTAGGGCTTATGCTGGTGATAATATTCAATATACGTTTATTAACCCATCGCAATATGAAGACATTAAAAAGAATTCGGAAGTATATGAACAGCTTTATAAGGCAGGATTACTACCCACTTCGCTACAGGTAAAAACCGAAAATGGTGAACAAAACCAAATTATTTTTCCAGGAGCCTTGGTTACATATCATGAAAAAACTTTTCCACTTCAACTTTTAAAAACACAAATTGCACAGGATGAAGAAGAAGTATTGAATGCTTCCATAGAAAATTTAGAATTTGAATTTTCAAGCACTATTTTAAAACTAACTACAAAAACGAAAGATAAAATTGCCTTAGTGGAAGGGCATGGTGAATTAAGTGGAAATAAACTTGAAGATATTGTTAAAGCATTAGAAGAATATTACACCGTTGAAAGAGTTCGTTTAAACAATCAGTTATTTGCTTTGCGTGGATATAAGGCTGCCATAATAGCAAAGCCCGACAGTACCTTTGATGAAAAGGATAAATATGTACTTGATCAATTTGTTATGAAAGGCGGCAAAACGCTATGGTTGATTGACCCGGTAATGGCCAGCATGGATAGTTTAACTAAAAATAATGTTACCTTAGGATTAGCTAATCCAATTAACCTAGAAGATATTCTTTTCAAATATGGTGTAAGATTAAACACTAATTTAGTTCTGGATGTACAGTCGGCTCCAATCCCTGTTTTAGCAGGATACCAAGGCAATCAACCTCAATATAAATTTTATCCTTGGGTTTATTTTCCTGTAGCTTTTCCATTTGGGGATCACCCGATCGTAAAAAATTTAAATGCAGTAAGATTTGAATTTTCCAGTGGCATCGACACCTTAAATAACAAGGAAATTAGGAAAACCATCTTGTTGGCTTCATCACAATATTCAAGAAGTATTAACACCCCTGCTCGAATTGATTTAGGAATTTTAAAGAAAGAACCTAATCCAAAAGAGTATTATCGTAAAAACATACCATTTGCCGTATTATTAGAGGGTGAATTTGAGTCGGTTTTTAAAAATAGAATTGCGCCAAGTGTTTCGAATACTGATGATATTGCATTTAAAAGTAAAGGAAAGAGAACTTCCATGATAGTTGTTTCTGATGGCGATATAATTAAAAATCAAGTACAGGCTAGCACTGGGAAGGTGTTTCCTCTTGGTTACGATAGATACACGCAGCAACAATTTGGCAATAAAACCTTTATTATGAATTGCATGAATTACTTGTTGGACGATTCAGGCTTAATTGCGGTGCGCACCAGAGATATTCAAATCAGACTATTAAACAAAACCATCATCCAGGAGCATAAATTTCAGTGGCAATTGTTTTGCATTATTGCTCCATTAATGCTTGTTGTTTTGTATGGTTTAATTAGCGGATGGCAGAGAAAACGCTTATATGCCAGAGGAAATGAGTAAATAAAAATCATTACATTAATAAAAAGTTATGACTAAAAGCACCAAAAATGCAATTTCAATTTTCACCATGTGTGTGCTTGCCCTATTTACCGTATTTTTGGTAACAAAATACCAAAAAAGCACACTCAAGGAAGAGTTATCAGATTTTGCGGTTGAAGATACGGCCAGTGTAGATAAAATTTTCTTGTCAGACAAGGATGGCAATAAACTTTTGGTTAAACGTAAATCATCCAATACATGGCTAGTAAATAACAGCTTTGAAGCAAGACCTGATGCTATAAAAATTCTGCTCGAAACCATAAAGCAAATAAGGGTAAAAGCACCTGTTGGAAGGGCATCATTCAACAATGTGGTAAAAAAACTAGCTGTAAAATCAACCAAGGTTGAAATATATCAGAAAGGGAAGTTAGCAAAAACCTATTACGTAGGTGGTGCCACCGAAGATTTGTTAGGAAATTACATGATGATTGAAAATTCATCAGCACCATTTATCATACATATCCCAGGCTTTGATGGCTATTTGTACCCTAGGTATTATGCCATTCCCGAAATGTGGCGCAGCACTGCCTTGTATCGTCTTAAGTCACATGAAATAAGTAGTATCAAATTTGAAAACAAACAAAATGAGAAATCCTCATGGGAATTAAATCAAATAAATGGAATTATTTCTCTAAAAGACTACAGTGGCAATACAATAACACAATTTGACACCCTTAAAGCAAGGGAATTTTTAACCCAATTTTTCAATATTAATATTGAAGGATATGTAAAAGAAATTGAGCCTGAAAGAAAGGATTCTATACTAAATTCGCCTCCTAGAAGTATTTTTACCATTAAAACCGTGAAAGGTGAAGTGAAGGAATTGAAATGTTTTACAAAAAAATTATTGCGTGAAACTTATGATATTAATGGTAAATTAATGGATTTGGATGTTGACCGATTTTATGGAATCATGAACAACAATAAAAAGGATCTTTTATTACTACAAAACTTTGTTTTCGACAATTTAATGGTGTCGGTCGATTATTTTGCACCAAAAACAAGTAATTTTGTTAAAAAATAATTAAAATTAGTTTGATGAAGGTGCTTAAAAAACAATCTTTCGCTTATTTTTGCCCATTCAAATAAATATATCAAAAAATGAAATTTATAGTTTCGAGTACAACTTTGCTTAAGCAACTTCAAAATATTAGTGGAGTTATCAATAACAATAATGCTTTACCAATTCTTACAAACTTTTTGTTTGATATTGATAGCAATGAAATGTCAGTTTCGGCCTCCGATTTAGAAACAACTTTAACAACAAAAATTCCTGTGAAAGCCGAGGAAAAAGGCAAAGTAGCTATCCCAGCCAGAATTTTATTAGATACCTTAAAAGAACTAGCTGAAATGCCTTTATCCTTTTTAGTTGATAATAAAACATTTGCTATAGAAATATCAAGTGGTACAGGAAAGTTTAAATTATCGGGCTTTGATGGTGAGGAATTTCCTAAAACTCCAAGTATTGAAGATGCTAATGTAATGGAAGTACCTTCAGAATTGCTATCAACTGGAATTAACAAAACTATTTTTGCCACTGGAAATGATGATTTAAGGCCTGCTATGAGTGGTGTTTTTTGTCAAATTTCAAAAGATAACATTACCTTAGTGGCTACCGATGCGCACAAATTGGTTCGTTACCGCAGAAATGGTTTAAATTCGCCAATTGAAGCCTCATTTATATTGCCTAAAAAACCATTAAATATTTTAAAAAATATTGCACAATCGGCAAATGAAGCGGTTAAGATTGAATTTAATAAACAAAATATTTATTTTGGTTTTGAGAACTTTTCATTGACATGCAAGCTCATTGATGCCAAATATCCCAATTACGAAGCCGTAATTCCAAAAGAAAATCCAAACAAATTAACCATTGATAGGGTTTCTTTTTTTAGAACTGTAAAAACAGCATCTATTTATTCAAACAAAACTACCCATCAAGTAAGGTTAAAAATTGCAGGTAGTGAATTAAATGTGTCTGCCGAAGATTATGATTTTAACAATGCAGCCACTGAACGTTTAACTTGTGATTACAAAGGCGAAGACATGGAAATTGGATTTAATTCAAAGTTTTTACAAGAAATGCTTGCTAATTTAGATACCGAACAGGTTTGTTTAGAAATGAGTATGCCCAATCGTGCAGGAATTTTAGTGCCAGTTAATGCTGAAAACACCAATGAAGAAATATTGATGTTAGTGATGCCAGTGATGCTTAATGTATAGTTTTTACTAGTTTTTAAGTTGGCCAACATCCATTTTAATTTCCTATGAGTAATAATTCGATGGATGTGGCATTGGTTTTATCGGGTGGTGTGGCGCGTGGCTTATCCCACATTGGAACCTATAAAGCATTAAATGAATTTGGGGTTGTTCCTAAAATAATTGCTGGTACAAGTGCCGGGGCGATTATTGGAGCCTTTATTGCCAAAGGATTTCATGCCGATGAAATTGCTTCAATTGCTTCTAAAACCAATATTATAAGCATTAGGAATTTTAACCCTGGAAATTTAGGCTTATTTAAGCCACACTCTATTAAAAGGAACTTACAAAAATATTTAGGCAATATCAACTTTGATGATTTACAGGTTGAATTGGTTGTTGCTGCCACCGATATTAAACATGGTAAACCTTATTACATAAAAAACGGCCCATTGGTTCCTGCATTGCTAGCCACAAGTGCTATTCCTGTTATTTACAAGCCAGTAATTGTAAATAACACTTTACTGATAGATGGTGGTATTTCAGATAATTTTGCTGTGGAAGCAATAAGTCCTTGTAAATACAAAATTATTGGATGTCATGCCAACCCATTGGGTGTTATGGAAAAAGATTTAAGTTATAAGGCACTCATTGATAGGTGCATTTCGGTGGCTTTGCATAAAGATATTTTACATAAAAAACATTTATGTGATATTTTTATTGAGCCCCCTCAAATGGCTAACTATGGTATGTTTCAAATCAAAAAGGCGCAAGAAATTATTCAAATTGGATATGATTATACCAAATCATTAGCGCATTTATTTCAATCAAATTAATTAAAAAAATAACATGGGTACATCAACTTACAGTATTGCCATACATGGTGGTGCAGGTACTATATTAAAGTCAGAAATGACCTTAGAAAAAGAATTGGCATACAAAGCAGCGTTAACGCAAGCCATTCAATCAGGTGAAAAAATATTGATGCAAAAAGGAAGTGCCATTGATGCGGTTGAAGCTGCCATTGTTGAATTGGAGAACTCACCACTTTTTAATGCAGGTTGTGGTGCTGTTTTTACACATCAAGAAACGCATGAAATGGATGCTTCCATTATGCGTGGTGATAATTTAATGGCAGGTGCGGTGGCTGGCATTAAAAATATTAAAAATCCAATTCTACTATCTCGAAAGGTGATGGAAAATTCAGAACATGTTATGTTATGTGGTGAAGGTGCAGGAATTTTTGCAAAAAAAATGGGCTTTGAATTTACACCTGATAGTTACTTTTATACTGAACAAAGGCATGAACAGTGGAAAAAAGCAGTTGCTGAAGACACCATTGCACTTGACCATAACATTAAAACAAATGAAAAAAAATTCGGAACTGTAGGGGCTGTAGCGCTTGATTTATATGGCAATTTGGCTGCTGGGACCTCCACAGGGGGTATGACCAATAAAAAGTATGGACGTGTTGGCGATAGTCCAATTATTGGTGCAGGAACTTATGCCAATAACGCGCAGTGTGCCATATCTTGCACAGGCCATGGCGAGTTTTTTATTAAGGCCGTAGTTGCGTATGACGTATTTTGTTTAATGGAGTATAAGCAACTTTCTTTAGTAG
>DAORKI010000080.1:0-17179 GCA_035439485.1 Bacteroidia bacterium | reverse complement strand
ACTGGGCCTGAAGTAAAAGGTTGGTCACCCCAATATTGGTCGGTTGATTGTCCAACATATTGACGCATATCTGGATTAACATCAGCTAAAGCTTTTTCATTATCACCAATAGCTTTTGACTCACCACCTTTGAAATTAGGAATTAAAAAGGTGAATGTTTCGCCAATACCATAGCTCCATTGAGTAGCATAATCTCTATCGAGGCCTGAAGTTTTATTTTGCTTTTCATCACTTAATTCAGAAGCTCCGCGAATGGTGTATTTACCATATTCTTCGGTTACTAAAAGATTAGTGATATTGGGTAATACTGCTAAAATTGCAGCCACTAAAAGTAATGAACTCGATTTAATGAAGTTGTTCATTTGCTTGTTCAGCACAGCTGTGATGAGTTCACCTAATATGATTAAGCCAGTAAGCATAGCCAAATAATATGTTATTTGTAAGTGGTTTGAAGCAAGTTCTAATGAAAGTCCAATACCTGCTATGGCACTTCCCAACCACATTCGGCCTCGATAAGCCATTAAAATGCCCATAATAACTGGAGCCATGTAAGCAATAGCATAACCTTTTGGATTGTGCCCTGCTTCAATACATTCAAAAAAGTATGATGAAAAGCCAAATGCAATGGCTCCAGCAGCTGCTAAAATTTTATCCACCTTAAATGTAAGAAGCAAAAAATAAAATCCGAGCATGCATAAGAAAATTATACTTGCTGGATGAGGCACACCCATAGAAGTCAATTTTATAAGTGGTCGCACCCAGTTGGAAGGGTACAATACTGAAATTTGGTAAGCAGGCATACCGCTGAACATACCGTTTGTCCATAATGGTTCTTTGTGGTAAGTATCGCGATAGTCAACAATTTCTTTACTCATTCCTTTAAATCTTTCCACATCACCTTGGTTGATAGCTTTACCCGTTAACAGTGGATTGAAATATACTACAGTTAAAAGTATAAAAACTAAAACTATTAGTAGGTGTGGTAAAATAGATTTAAAATTGAAATCTTTCATAGCGGTGTTAATGTTATTGTATTTTATTTTGTTGAAGGCAAAGAAAACAAAAAAGCCTGTAAATTGCACAGGCTGTTAATAGTTTGTTGTTAAAAAACAGAAATTTTATAATTGCTTACTTTATTTCTTCATAGTCAACATATTCGCCATCATCATTTTTATTATTTTTTTTTTCTTTTGAGTGATGCACTTTTATTTTACCATCATTGTGATGGTGGGCATGATGATGTTGGTTATAATAAATAATATTTGAACGTCCAAATACTTTGAACAGTACAAAAATGACTACTAAGGTTAAAATAAACTCTTGCATATTTAATATTTGAAATACAAAAGTAAGCAATTTTTATTGTGCCAAAGAGCCTATTGACCAAAATACCAATTTAGGGTTAGTTACAGCCAGATATTTTAGTTTTGTGAAGTCAATTTTATTAATTGGCAGCCATTTTTGATTGTTTGAAATATTTAAATAGGAATACATGAGCAAATAAAACCGATTTCACTTTCAATTTGTTCAATTGCGGCATGGCCTTATTCTACTATTTTCAAGTTGTATGGGTATTAAGCATTGCCTATTTATTTTTTATACCCATGTGGTTTATATAGTATAAATGATTGAATGATAAAAGACAATCTATCGGCAATATACCATAAACTCCTGGACTAATTTATGTTAATTTCTTGTTCTTGCGTTTTGACACGAGAACCACCTTAGCAAAGCGAAAGCATGAATACCTTATAAAGTCAAACACTTATGAATAAAAGGTTAAGGCTGCGTGAAAATTAGCTAAAAAATTTGATGAAAGGTTAAAAGAGGAAGCACTTACTGGCGTTCAAACAGCTTTTCTTTTCATTCTAAATGAATTTATACTTTATACTTGCTATGTAATTCCATATTAACTTAACGCCTCCCATCAAATTTTTCTTTACGACATTTTCACAAGGCCAATATCATCACTATTTCAAAAAAATGACATTTTGAGGGATGACCATTTAGGGTATGGAATGTTTTTTATGGAATTTTACTTGCGTTAGCGATTGGAGCGGAAATCCTTTTGCCACAGGGCAAAAGATTGGAGAGTAAAGCGCGACACCAGCTGCCGATTTATTGGCAAGTAGGTGTAACGCCCAAGATATATTTTTTTAAGGCTTAGTTGAAAGAGCACTTGCTTTTATAACTGTGTAATAGTGGAAAACCTTTTGTTTTTATTTTGCTAGCGAAAATTATTGGCTCGAAAATTGCTAAAACCTGCAAAAAAATTAAAAAATCAATCCATTTCTATTTAAAAGCATATAAATTTACGCACTTATTAAAAAATATTTATGAAATACTTAGTAGCTCTTTGTCGATTTTTAGTTGGAACACTTTTTATTATCTCAGGATTAATTAAGGCCAATGATGCTGTTGGTTTTTCATACAAGTTAGGCGAATACTTTGATGTTTTTGGTATGGAATGGCTTAAGCCAGCAGCCTTAGTTTTAGCCATGTTGATATGTATTTTTGAAGTAGTTTGCGGTGTTACTACCTTAAGTGGAACCTTGCCTAAAGCCACTGCATGGTCGTTAATGGGTATGATCGTATTTTTTACATTTCTTACCTTTTATTCGGCATACTTTAATAAGGTTACCGACTGTGGTTGCTTTGGTGATGCACTAAAATTAACACCTTGGGGCTCCTTTACCAAAGACATTATTTTATTGGTGCTTATTTTCCCTATATTTTTATATCGAAACAAAACTGTTTCATTATTTGGGGCTAAAGGCGATTATTATTTATTAGGATTTTCAACAATTTTAATTACCTACTTTACAGTTTATACATACCAGCATTTGCCTGTTATTGATTTTAGACCTTATGCCATTGGTAAAAATATTCAAGAAGGTATGCAGTTGCCTCCGGGTGCCGTTAAAGATAGTATTGTAATGGTGTTTATTTATGAGAAAGATGGTAAGCGCTATGAATTTACTCCAGCTGAAATTGGTAAAGCTGATAGTACTTATAAGTTTGTTGACCGAATTGATAAAATGGTGCGTAAAGGAGATAAGCCGCCAATTCATGATTTTAGTTTAAGTAAAAATGGATCAGATTACACCGAAGATATTTTAAACAAGGAAGGCTATACTTTTTTATTGGTATGTTACAATATTAACAAAACAGATAAAGCAGTGTTTGCCGAAAAAATAAATCCTTTTGTTGCTGAATGTGACAAGGCTAAAATTCCTGTAATTGGGATGTCGGCTAGCATTGATAGTGAGGTGGAGGCTTTTAGACATGATGTGCAAGCAGCCTTTGATTTTTACACTACAGATGAAACTACTTTAAAAACCATTATTCGCTCTAATCCAGGTTTGGTTTTGTTGAAAAAAGGTACTGTGGTTGATATGTGGCATTACAATGATTTTCCTACATTTGAAGAATTCAAAGCAAAACATCCGCTTAACTAATCTTCAAAACTATTATGGCCAGCTATATCATTAAAAAACTATTATATGGTTTGCTGGTGATGTATGGGGTGGTTACGCTTATTTTCCTAATTTTTAATGCCTTGCCAGGCGATCCGGCACGCATGATGCTGGGTCAGCGTTCCGACCCACAAGCTTTGGCAGCAATAAATAAAGAATTAGGATTAGACAAACCTTTATGGAAACAATATATTCTTTATTTGAATGATTTATCGCCTATTAGCATTCATGAATCAATAAATGTTGATGCTTCTTCTTTTTTTGATGAGCAAAAATATGATGGCGTTTTGTTGTTTAATATTGGAAAACAAAAAAGTGTAGCTTTAAAGTGGCCTTATTTAAGAAGATCGTATTCGAGCAAGCGTGAGGTGTCGGAAATCATATCGGTGGCTTTGCCTCAAACCGCCTTATTGGCCTTGGTGAGTATGACTTTTGCTACATTATTTGGGGTTGTTATTGGCGCTTACATTGCCGCTCGCAAAGGTACTTGGGTAGATAATTTCTTTTTAGTTTTTACAGTACTTGGAATGGCAGGACCTTCATTTTTTATGGCGGTTATTATTGCTTGGTTATTTGGTTTTGTTTTAGCTCCTTATACAGGACTCAATATGACAGGAAGTTTATATTATATAGACGACTTTGGGGAAGGCACCACAATGCAGCTAAAAAACATTATATTACCCGCTTTCACATTAGGTATTCGTCCCTTATCAGTAGTTGTGCAATTGGCTCGTAGTTCATTTTTAGATGTGCTTTCGCAAGATTTTATTAGAACTGCAAGGGCTAAGGGACTAAGCCAAAGAGATGTGTTAATCAATCATGCCTTACGTAACGCCATGAATCCAGTTGTGACTGCGGTGAGCGGTTGGTTTGCTGGTTTATTGGCAGGTGCTGTTTTTATTGAGTATATTTTTGGTTGGAAAGGTTTAGGGAAAGAAATAGTTGATGCTTTAGAAAATTATGATTTTCCTGTAGTGATGGGCAGTGTATTGGTAATATCGTTGGCCTTTGTAATAATAAATATATTAGTTGATATTATTTATGGAATTTTAGACCCTAGGGTGAGTTTGAAATAAAAAATAAATTACTGAATAAAATAAACTAGACTTAAAGGCTATTTTTCCACCACCAATTTTTTGATTATTTCTTTGCCGTTTACATCTGATACTTTTACAAAATAAACACCATTACTTAAATGATTAATGTTTAAAGTTTGGTTGTTTGTGTTTAAACTTTCATGTTCAACTATTTCGCCAAGTAAATTTAAAATGCTTAATTGGTAATTGTGCTGAACTGCATTAAATAATTTGATTTGATAAAAACTATTAGCAGGGTTAGGAGTCAATACAAAGTCAATATTATTATTTGATGTAAATGACTTAATTCCTTGCGGTGTGGCTAAATCAAATCCAAAATCTTGCCAAGTACCGCTCGAGCCATCACCAATTGTAGCTAATGTATCTGGTGAAATTATTTTTTTTGTTGGCGTGTTTGTTGAACCTAATGTTCCCCATGAATCAATGGCACTTTCGGGAAATATGAGTTGAACTATTAAAGTTTTTGTGGAGTCATAAGTAAATGGCGTGTCTAAATCAATATAAAACCAATTTCCAGAAACACCTTGCGGAATGGTATAGGAATCACGATAAAAAACTGGGCTTAATCCAGTAAAAAAGGCATTTCCATTGTAGGCAGTTTCAGTGGTTTGTCCCATTTCAATTGAAAATCGAGTTAATACTTGATCTCCCGCTCCACTGCCATATTTATAATAAATACGTGTAATATCACCTTGCGCTAAATTAGTAAAATCACTTGGCCAAAACATACACTGACTTTTAGCGGCATACGAGGTAAATCCAAATAAAAATGTGCTGTTTGAAGTGCCAAATCCTTTTTGAACTTGTTGTGCTTTAGTAGATTGACAAATAAAAAAGATAATGGTAATTAATAGGAAAGATTTTTTCATGCTCATTAATATTGATTAATTTCGTATTTTGTAATAATGTACAAAGTTAATCAATATTTAAAAACAAGTTTAAATTTAACATTTTAAGGATAGACTGTTTTTGGATTGTTTATGCTAGAAAATTTACATTTTTACAAAACCAAAAAATAAAATTATATGCAAATAAAAATGGTTCATTTAAATTGCCTTTTGCTTTGTGCAATGTTGAGTACTTATAATTTTTCATATGCCAACATTGATTCAACACAACAACAGAGTTTTAGTTTGGGTTATTACATGTTAAACGATAATGACCCAATTTCAAATCAAAAAGGTTATGATGCACGAAACCGAGATGATCATGGTTTAACATTTATGTTGCAATTGAATGCAGAAGCCAAATTAAATTTAATGAAGCATACGCAAACTACAATACGATATGAAAACTATTGTGGGCTTTTTACCAAAGGATTTGGCACTTTAACGAAACTACCAAAAAATGATGCAGATTATACTTATTTCTCCTATATTTTAAAGGAGCATCCCGATTGGGATAATATTTTATTGTATGATCAAGTTGCAGTTACCAAAAATGTAAACACCATGTACTTATCAAATCAAACCAAAAATATTATATATGGTGTAGGTTTAAGGCAAGTGAATATTGAAAGTGGTTTCAATCAAAGAGGTACACGCATTCAACATGAGTTTCATAAAACACTAAAGGTGCGTAATTTTTATCATAAAAGTTTTATTGACAGTAGTGTATTTAAAGGTGTAGAACACAGTTATTTTGCCACTTCCTTGCATGTGGGCTATTTTAAAAAAATGGAGATAAAGCCAAAATTTGTACTTACGCTTGCACCCAATATTGGTTTTTGGTATAATTTAACTAATGAATACACCTTAAAATCTTTTTCACCTTTTGTAAAATTAAATTTAGCCGCAGCACTTGGTAAAACTATTTTTAGTGATGTTAAAAGATTTAATGTGGCTTACCAGTTTTATGTGGAGCCTAACGAACGCTTGCAACTCTATTCAGATTTGGGTTCTCAGGGAAATAATAGTGTTTCATTAGATATGAATTTTGGTGGCAAAAAAGGAGAGAAACTAGCCGAATGCAGAAAGTGGTTCATGCTTTATAAACTCAATGTGTTTTCGATGCACATGCCTTTTGGAAAGAAGGATGATAGCATTATGAATTACAAGTCCACTGGCAACGATAAAGGTAATTTATTGGGATTCATTAACTTTTCGGTGGTGATGGTGATGAGGTGATTTGTTCCGCTGTGATTTTGGGCATTATTGCCATTTTTTTATCTCATAGTTTGGTCATGCGAATTGTAAAACAATAAAAGGCAACTCCTCAATATAGACAGGATTAATTCATCAAGAGTGTGAGCTCAGGAAGTTTGACTTTGCATTAAACTGATTGCAAACAGCTTAATGCAAAGGATAGTGCAAACCTATTTAATTTTTATTACCAAGTAGCTCCTGGATGTGCTCTTTGGAGGTATTGCATTTCGCACAACATATGGCCTAAATGCTCTGTGTGATTGCCTTTGTAGCCACCTTTATACATGTGCTGATTTTCAATTACAGCTAAATTTGCTGCATTTAATATTTCGTTTACAGTCAATAACCAGGGTGCATACAGGTTGTTTAAATCTACTGCTATGCCTAATGAAATTAACTCTTGATCTACTTCGTTCATATCGAACATATCTGCTGTGTATGGCCATATTTCGTTCAAGGCAAACTGACTGCGTTGTTGGCTTTCTTCGGTGCCATTGCCAAAACGAATAATCCACTCGCTGCTGTGACGGAAATGGTATTTTATTTCTTTAATGCCTTTTGCCGCAAGGGCTGCCAAGCGTTCGTCTTGACTTTGGCAAAGTGCTTGTAACAACAATTTAGCGAAGGCACTATATAAAAACATTTTCATCATGCTTTGTGCAAAATCACCATTGGGTTGTTCTAATAGTAGGCAGTTGTAATATTGACGCTCACTGCGGGTAAAGGCTAATTCATCGCCACTGCGATTTTTACCTTCTAGTTCTGCCGCATAATCGTAATGAAATTCGGCTTGTCCTAAATAGTCTAAACCAAAATTGGTCATGGCTAAATCTTCCTCTAAAATGGGGCCATTGCTGCACCATTCAGCCAAGCGTTGACCAGCAATTAAGTTGTTATCTGCTAAGCGCAGACAATAATTATATAAGGCTTGTTTTGTGTTCATTGTGTTTTAAGATTACATGTGTTTAACACCTTCTGGCACTTTGTAGAATGTTGGGTGACGATATACTTTATCATCGGCAGGGTCAAAAAATTCTGCTTCATCTTCGGTTTTGCTAGCTGCAATTTGATCGGACAATACGACCCAAATATTACGTCCTTCTCCTCTTCTGGTGTATATATCGCGTGCATTTTCGAGTGCCATATTTTTATCTGATGCATGAATACTTCCTGCATGTTTATGTGGTGTACCACTTTTACTTTGTATAAATACCTCCCACAGTGGAAGTTGATTATCTGTTGTGCTCATGGTTTAAATTTTAATTGGTAAATAATGTTGCTTTATTTTGTTGTTGATTTTTTGAAAATGCCAATGCGGCTTCGCGCACCCATTTGCCTTCATTATGCACTTTAATGTGATGTGATAATCGCTTGTGATTACAAGGGCCATTGCCATCGATGACTTGTTTAAATTCTTCCCAATCAATAGGACTAATATCCCAATGTTGGGTAGTTTCATTAAACTTCATATTTTTATCGGGAACGGTTAAGCCAATGAAATGCGCTTGGTCAACGGTCTTATCAATAAATCGTTGGCGCAACACATCATTACTTTCGCGTTTTATTTTCCATTGCATAGATTGTTTGGTGTGTGCCGACTCATTATCGGGTGGGCCAAACATCATAAGAGAAGGCCACCACCAGCGATTCATAGCATCCTGTGCCATTTCTTTTTGTGCTGCAGTTCCGTTCATCATGGTAGTCATAATTTCATAGCCTTGGCGTTGATGAAAAGATTCTTCCTTACAAATTCTAATCATTGCACGCGAATAAGGACCATAGGAAGTTCTTTGTAAAGAGATTTGATTTACAATGGCAGCACCATCTACAAGCCAGCCAATGGCACCAATATCTGCCCAGGTTAAAGCGGGATAATTGAAAATACTTGAATATTTTGCCTTACCTGAATGTAATTGTGCAATCATTTCATCGCGGCTAATACCAAGTGTTTCGGCAGCGCTATAAAGGTATAAACCATGTCCACCTTCGTCTTGAATTTTAGCTAATAAAATTTTTTTTGCACGTAGAGAAGGAGCACGTAATACCCAATTGCCTTCGGGTTGCATACCAATTACTTCTGAGTGCGCATGCTGCGATAGCTGTCTTATCATGGTTTTTCGATATTCATCGGGCATCCAATCTTTAGGTTCAATTTTTTCTTCACTTTCAATGTAAGCATCAAAGTCTTTTAATTTTTCTTCTGCTGTTTTCATTTTTATTGTTTTTGTAGTTACTTATTGGTTGGAAACAAGGTTATCTTCAATATACCACTCTGCAAAAGAAGTGGGTGTTTCGTATAATTTTAAATTATTAATATGTATATGTGCTGGCATTTTTTGTTCGATGCGAAGTAAAAAATCGAGTAGTAAATTTTCGCAACTAGGTTGGTAAGGCACATAATTTATTTTTTCGAATTGTTCGTCAAGCCCTTTTAAATTGGCATGTGCAGAGTTTGCGTTGAGCACCAAGGCATGATCAAAAACATCAATAATTTCTTGCTTAACAATACGTTTAAAATCTGTAAAATCAATGACCATACCATCTTTTGGATGATTGGCTTCATGTAATACTTTACCTTTTAAGGTAACACTCAATTCATAGGTATGACCATGTATATTTTTACAAGGGCCATCATAGCCAAACAGTGCATGAGCCATATCAAAAGTAAATACTTTAGTTACTCTAATATATTGATGAGCATTGTGTTTCACTATTTCAATTTTGTTATTTTAATGATGTTTACAGGGCAGTTTTTTGCGGCCAGTAAATTATCTTCGTATTCATGATCTTCAATTCTTTTGGTGTAGAAATTATTTTTTTCAATTCCTCCAATCAAGGTGCATTTTCCATCTTTTCTTGAAACTCTCCATCTATACTCGGCCGCTTCTACACAGGCATTGCATCCTATACATTTAACTCGTTGCTGTGTGATTACGTACATTAATTTTCGGCAACAAGTTTGTAAAGTTTATCCGATGGTCTTATTTTTTCATTAGAATAAATAGTAAAAACGTCACCTTTTTTCACACTATCTGTTTTTATATTCTCAATTCTTAATTCATTTATTTTCATTTGCACATAACCAGTTGTAGGACCCGAAATCATAATTTCATCGCCAACAGAAAGACTATGTGATTCGCATTTAAATTCGCCAACTTGCGCTTGTTCATAATACTTCAAGCCCTTGGCCAGGTAAATTTTTTTCTTTGATGATTTGGAACCATTTTCATTGCTCCATTCGCCCATTTTACGGCCTAGGTAATAGCCATCCCAAAATCCTCTATTGAAAACCGTTGATAATTCTTCTTTCCAGGCTGCTATTTTATCTTTTGTGTAGGTGCCATTTTGATATGCTTCGGCAGCTTCTTTATAACATTTGGTAACTTTATGCACATAATCTACTGCACGTCCTCGTCCTTCAATTTTTAATACACTTACACCAGCATCTAATATTTTATCTAAGAAATCAATAGTACATAAATCTTTGGCCGACATAATAAATTCATTGTCAACTTCAAATTCAATACCTTCTTCTTTATCAGTTACAATATAACTTCTTCTGCAATTTTGAATGCAAGCTCCTCTGTTTGCAGAGGCATAATGAGAATGTAAACTCAAATAGCATTTTCCTGAAACCGCCATGCAGAGGGCTCCGTGTGCAAATATTTCTATCTCTACTAAATTGCCCGAAGGCCCGGTAATATGATTGCGTTTAATATCTCTACAAATATCGGCCACTTGTTTTAAACTTAATTCGCGAGCCAGCACCACCACATCGGCATAATTAGCATAGAACTCTAGGGTATCAATATTACTTACATTTGCTTGTGTAGAGATATGAATTTCCATTCCCACTTTCTTGGCATAGTTCATTACCGCATGATCGGCTGCAATGATGGCTGTAATTCCATTTTTTTTGGCAGCATCAACAATGCTTTTCATTAAAGTAATATCGTGATCGTAAAGAATGGTGTTTAGCGTAAGATAAGTTTTTACCTGATGTTCTTTACCAATAGCAGCAATACGTTCAAGATCTTCTAAAGTAAAATTATTGCTTGAGCGTGCGCGCATATTTAATTGTTCAATACCAAAGTAAACAGAATCGCAACCCGCTTTTATGGCGGCCATTAATGATTCATACGAACCAGCAGGCGACATTATTTCAAATCCTTTCTTCATCTATTTTAATCAAAGGCATTACACATCTTGTCCCCAATTTTTTAATTCTTCGGCTGTCCATACTTCTGGGAAAAATATCCTTTTTTGATATTTTGGATGCATATATTTTCTCCAATCGCTACCACCAGTGGCTTCGGCTTTGCCCAAGTATTTTTCGGCTGCATGATAATGTGCCATTACCCAAGTAACATTTACTGTGTAATCATAATGACGCATGGCTTGAATAAGCTCAACATCTTGCTTTACATTTTCAGGTAATTGTTTAAAACGTGTATATAAATTACTTGTATTGTATTTTTCCATTTTTCTTAAAAACTCATTCTTATAGCGTTTTTCAAACAATCTGATTAAAGTGTTTTTCTTCCCAGTTTGATGATCTTTTCCAGCTGCTTGCCAATATAAATGTTCGTAGGCATGCTCATAAGGTGTATTTCTATCAATTGTTGCTCTAAAACGTGCATCAATTAAATTGATGAGTTCTGTTGACGCAAATTCAATTAATCGGTATTGTGCACTTTGGAAACCGCTTGCAGGCGTTAAAGTGTTTCTAAAACGCATGTATTGTTCTTTTTCCATGCCTTCGCCCATAATAGAAAATGATGAGGCAAGCATATCGAAATAGCGACTAATTCGTCTTAGTTTTTCGGTAAAGAAGGGTGCAGTAATAGCTTCGCAATCACTAACCTGATCTATTTCCCAGAGTATCATTTTAAACAAGAGCTCATTAATTTGATGATACATAATAAATACCATTTCATCGGGCTCTGTTGTTCTTTGAATTTGTAAATTTAATAAGGCATCAGGTAAAATATAATCCCAATAGGTTATAGGTTTTGCATACAATAATCCTTCTAAATGAACATCAGGATTTTGGTCAATAGCCAAGTACTTTTCTTCAATACGCTTTAAAATTTCTTGTTGCTCCATGTTCATTAATTTAAAACTAAATTTTCACCAAATGCGGCATGTATGGCTTTGTCAATGCTTTCACTGCTGGTATTTTCATTAATGTGATTATCGGCAATAAATTTGGACATTAAAGCATCTTGTTCCTTTCCTTTGCTAAGTGCTACATGATATTCAATATCACTGAATGACACCATGGAATACATAGGGAAATATTTTTCGGGATACAATTCATTGATGCGTCTTTCAATTTTTTGTTGAAGTTGAAATGCTTTATCATTTACTTTATCGCGCATAACAACATAGTTAAGCAATGATAAATCTTGCACCGCATCGCCATTTGGTTTACGCAAAAGCTGATATTCGGCAAATACTTTTTCAAAAACTTTGCTATCAGCATCAGGTGAGGCGCCATGTTTTTGCATTAGGTCCCACATAACAGTACAATCTTCAAAACCACAATTCATGCCTTGACCAAAGAATGGAACAGTAGCATGAGCAGCATCGCCCATTAGAACGGTTTTGTTGTGATACCATGGAAAACAACGCACAATAGCTAAAGAAGACAATGGATGTTCGTCCCAATGATCAGCCACATCGGGCATCATTTTAAAGAAATCAGGAAATACATTGATAAAGAAATTTTGAATTTTTTCTTTGGATGTTAAGTTATTAAAACAATGTTTGTGACCTTCAAAAGGCATAAATAAAGTGCAGGTAAAACTGCCATCAAAATTAGGTAAGGCAATGAGCATGAACTCCGCTCTTGGCCATATATGTAGGGTGTTTTTGTCTAATTTAAAACTGCCATCAGCATTGGCTGGTAACAAAATTTCTTTGTAGCCATCTGGGATATAATTTTGGCTATAAGAAAATCGATCTAACTTTTGCATGGCATTGTAGCGCACTGCTGAAAATGCACCATCGGTGGCAAAAATTAAGTCTGATTTTATTTCTGAAACTGCGCCAGTTTGGTTATTTTTAAAGATGCATGTATTGTTTTTTAAATCAACAGTTAGGCACTCTTCATTAAAAAATAGTGTCGCATTTTCTTCAGCTATGTCCATTAACTTTGCATTGATAGCACCCCTTGAAACTGAATAAATAGCTTGGTTGTTTATTCCATAAGGTTGATAAAAATGATCTTCATTTTGTCCATGCAATGTTCTGCCGTACATTGGAATGGCAATTTTTCTAATTTCATCACCAATACCTAAAGCATCTAGCGCCTTCCAACCTCGATAGGAGGTTGCCAAATTGATAGATTTACCAGCTGCAATTTTAGCTTTGCGCATATCAGGTCTGCGTTCAAAAACTTTAACATCAAATCCTGCTTTATTTAAATAGATGGCCCATAAAGAGCCTACTAAACCTCCGCCTACAATGGTTACTTGTTTTTTCATGCGTTTGATTTTTCTAAGGTTGGCACTTCCATTACACTGCCACATTTTTTACAAGTTCTTAATGAGGCATCATCATAAAATTGTTGCATTAAATTGGGCAATTGGCCTACAATATCATCTAAGTGAAAACTAGCTTCATGTAACTTATTGTGGCATTTTTCGCAAAACCACATGCAAGCATCTAGTTCTGTTTGATCTCTCATGCGCTCTACAACCAAGCCAACTGTGTTAGCTTTACGTTGAGGAGAATGAGCTACGCGGGGTGGCAACATAAATATTTCACCTTCTTTAATTTCTATATTTCTAAAAACACCATTTTCAATTATAGGCAAATTCATATCACCTTCTAATTGGTAAAAAAATTCTTCGCCTTCGTTAAAATGATAATCTTTTCTGCAATTAGGACCACCAACCACCATAATAATAAATTCCGTGTCTTTGTATACTACTTGGTTTCCTATGGGTGGTTTTAAAAGATGTCGATTTTCGTCAATCCACTTTTTTAAATTTATTGGGGGTAAAATTTTCATAAATAATTCATTAATAATTAAAAATAAACATTCCTTCTAAGTAGAAGGAATGTTATGAGTTTTGGTGGAGTTATAATGTACCTCTGCGGGCTTGTTCTGCCTCTATGGATTCAAATAGAGCTTGGAAATTACCTTTGCCAAAAGATTTAGCACCCTTTCGTTGTATGATTTCAAAAAATAGAGTTGGACGGTCTTCTACTGGTTTTGTAAATATTTGAAGGAGATATCCTTCTTCATCTTTGTCTACCATAATTCCCCATTTTTTCAGTACCTCTAAGTCTTCTTTGATATTTCCAACACGAGCACCAACGGTATCATAGTAGCTTCCAGGAACATATAGGAAATCAACTCCTCTTTTTTTCATTTCAGAAACTGTAAAAACAATGTCATCTGTTGCTACAGCCATATGTTGGCAACCTGCGCCTTTATAAAAATCGAGGTATTCTTCAACTTGAGATTTCTTTTTTCCAATAGCTGGTTCGTTAATAGGGAACTTGATATAGCCATTGCCATTGGTCATTACCTTGCTCATTAAAGCAGTGTATTCCGTTGAAATATCTTTATCATCAAAGGTGACTAAATTGGCGAATCCCATGACATTGGCATAAAAATTAGCCCATTTATTCATAGCACCTAATTCAACATTGCCAACCATATGGTCAACATATTTTAATCCGCAAGTACCTGGATTGTAACCTGTATCCAATTTTACATAGCCTGGCATAAATATGCCTTGATAGTTTTTTCTTTCTACAAAATGATGTACTGTATCTCCATAGGTATGTATTCCACTCATTACTATAGTGCCAAATTCATCAGTTAATTCTTTTGGTTCCATATAAGGTTTGGCTCCTCTTTTTACCGTTTGTTCAAAAGCATCTCGCGCATCATTTACCCATAATGCTATTACTTTAACCCCATCTCCATGTTTCATAAGATGCTCGGCCATTTCACTTTCTGGATTAAATGGTGTGGTCAAAACCAATCTAATTTTGCCTTGTTGTAACACATAAGATGTAAAATCTTTGCAACCTGTTTCTAAACCTGCATATGCCAAATCACTGAATCCTAAGGCTGTTTTGTAATAGTGTGCAGCTTGTTTTGCATTGCCTACATATAATTCTACATAATCAGTACCAAATATTGGTAAAAAATCATCGGCAGCGTTGAACAATTTTTGAGTTTCTGAATAGTTGAAATTCTCAACATTTACTAGGTCTTTCATTGTTTTTAATTTTATGATTAATTTTAGTAAAGGCTTATTCAAGCCATGATTTATAATAGTCTTTAACTTCAATATTTATTGCTTCTTCAGTTATCATTACTGGGTTGAATGGATCAATCATTACAGCTAATTCTTTGGTTTCTTTTTGTCCAATACTTCTTTCTATAGCACCAGGGTGTGGACCATGTGGAATACCTGCAGGATGCAATGTAATTTGACCTGACTGAATATTATTGCGGCTCATAAAATCACCATCAACATAGTATAATAACTCATCGCTATCAATATTGCTATGATGATATGGCGCAGGAATAGCATCAGGATGATAATCATACAAGCGCGGTACGAATGAACATATCACAAAATTCCTACATTCAAAAGTTTGATGAATAGGAGGAGGCATGTGAATACGACCTGTAATAGGCTCAAAATTAAAAATAGAAAATATATAAGGATAGTGATAGCCATCCCAACCAACTACATCAAAAGGATGATTGTCGTATACATAAGGAAAAATATAGCCTTTCTTTTTAATATTGATGTCAAATTCGCCTTTTAAATCGTTGGTTTTAAGATTAGTTGGTTTAATGATATCTCGCTCACAAAATGGAGCATGTTCTAACAATTGACCAAATTCATTTCGGTATCTTTTTGGGGTAAATACTGGCTCAAATGATTCTACTAATAGTAATAAATTATCACTGGTTTTGAATTCAATTTTATACACCGTTCCTCTTGGAATCATGATATAATCGCCATATTTAAAGGATAGTTCTCCAAACATAGTTTCTAAACGACCTTCGCCTTTGTGTACAAAAATGAGCTCATCGGCATCGGCATTTTTAAAGAAATAATCGGGTGAATTTTGAGGAGCTGCTAATCCTATTTGCATGGCGGCATTTACAAATAAAATTTTGCGACTTTTAATGTAATCTGCTTCTGGCTTAATATTTATTCCTTTAAAACTCATGGCGTCAAGTCCATTTTCAATGGCTATTTTGGGGGCTATTGAGTAGGCTTTATCTTTTTGTTTTACGCGTGTTGGTGGGTAAAGATGATAAACCAATGATGACATACCGCCAAATCCTTGTGTACCCACAAGTTCTTCTTGCAATATATTTCCGTTTGACTGACGAACTACTACGTGCCTTTTTGCTGGTAGTATTCCCTGTGTATGATAGATAGGCATAATATTAATTTTGCCTCAAAATTCTATCATCTTGTAAAATCAAAACATGATTTTTATCAGTTTATAAAATGACTTTTATCATTCAAAGTGAAGTTGGTTTTGAGATGATGGGATTGATTGTAAGAGTCTTAAGAATCAATTATATCAAAAGGTTTAGCGATTTTTATAGGGATTAAATTTAAACCACCCTACTTTTTTAAAATGAGTTTAAATAGATTGTTTTTTGAAAATAGTTTATAAATAGAACTTTGATTTTTCATCAATGTAATATACCAAACTTTATTCTAAAAATTTAAAATTGGTAATAAATTCATTTCCATGATAAATATATGATCAGAAGCGAATCTTGTAAATCAAAAATAAATCGAGCTCATGATAAAGTTTGGCTTAACGAAATAAATTATGTAAGCCATTTTTGTATTGATGGATCATATCGTTTACACTTTCAATATAGTCGAATTGCGGCATGCGCATATTTTACTAATACCGATGTGAAATAAGTAATACCGATTACACTTTCAATTTAGTCCAATTGCAGCAGGGCCTTATTGTACTAATTTCAAGTAGTATCGGCATTAACAATTGCATATTTATTTTTTATACCGATACGGTTTCTGTAATAGTCCAAATGATTGAACTATAACAGACACTCTATCGGCATTGTACCATAATCTCATGGACTAAATTATAATAACTAAAGGTATTAGTTGGACTATAAAATAAATGCAATTGGTATAATAGCCCAAATTTGCTTCACTGCATTCGTGCTAAACTTCTTTGCTATCGTCATTAACCAATGTATGATTTGTAAATTATAGTCATAATTTATGAATCACATTGGTATAATTTCAAGTTGAAGGTCATTAACCATGGCATATATATTTTTCATTCTGAATTAAATTGAAGAGGACTAAAAAATAAATACAATTGGAAGCATTTGCAAAAAGGATGGAAGCAAGGTACCAAGTACCGCGAACAGGTACTATCTTAAAAAACAAATTTTATTTTATTTTTTTATCTTTGTATTAGG
>DAORKI010000079.1:0-17255 GCA_035439485.1 Bacteroidia bacterium | reverse complement strand
ATTTAAGCAATGGAGTTTATTTACTACGAGCATATAATGAATGTAGTAATTTATCAAATACTATTGTTGTTAATCAGTAATGCTATTTGATTGAAAGAATTTTGCTGAAGTAAATGCCCAAAATATAAGAAATTGATTTTATGGTTCTTATACCGATTACACTTTCAATTTAGTCCAATTGCAGCAGGGCCTTAATGTACTAATACCGATGTGAAATAAGTAATACCGATTTGATATTTGTAATAGACCAAATAAATTTGGTCTAACAAATGATCATCGGCATTTACCTCAGTTTGAAATGGTCTTTAGACCATTTCACTTTCGTATAATAGCCCAAATTTGCTTCACTGCATTCGTGCTTAACTTCTTTCCTATAGGCTATTAACCAATGTATGATTTGTTAATTATAGGCATAATTTATAAATCACATTGGTATAATTTCAAGTAGTATCGGCATTAACAATTGCATATTTATTTTTTTAGTTAGACTATAAAATAAATGCAATTGGTATTATTTGCAATAGGGACAGAAGCAAACTACCTTGTAGTGCGCATGGCCCGGCCTGAGCTTGCGAAAGGATTGCCCAGAAAAATTATACAAAAGTTCTTAGAAGCAATGTGTCATTTAATTTATCTGCCTTAAGCATTGTATTGCAACAATTTGAAAATTATTTTTTGGGAATTTGGTGCGCTAAATCAAATTATAGTTATGTTGATATTTTAGGAATAGCATTTCTTCAAAATTCAATAGATATAATTAATAGCTATTAAATGCCAAGTTCAAGTTGCAAGAAGCCTGCCATATACTGATTGATATACTTACTTATGAGTTTATTATTTTTACGGAAGGATTCGTCAATAAACTGAATTTCGGCTTGTACTTTTATTTTATGATGATTAATAAATTTGGAAATACACATGCCATATTGTTTTTGATGTGGTATTAAATTTACCAATGCCTCATTGGGTTTTGTGATGGCGTAGCGGAAAGCTACATTGGTATTATTTTCGAAGCAATAGCTCATTTGTGTGTTTAAACCATTACCTGCAATAAAATAGCCTTGCTTATATGCATTGATGAAAGGATTATTAACACCACGATAAATATATTCGGAGCTAAAAGCAAAGCCCTCATATTTAAACAGTATATCGGCCATATAGGCGTGTAAATATCTAGCGGTTGACAAAGTTTGCCCTGTTTGCCCTAAAGATTTTTTTGCCAAATCGTTGTAATGTGCAACCACAGCAATGCATAATTTTGGTTTCGATTCACATTCAATATCTGCTTCAACTAAGTCATTATTTCTTGTGAATTTACCTAAAGGTAAGATTTCCAATCGACCTGTACTTGCTATGCCTTTATTGGTAAAGTTGGTGTTTCGGCCCTCGCCTGTGGTGAGTGCTGTTTTAATATTGAATGCTATTTTTCCAATCATTAAAGCTTGGTTCGCAAACAAACCACCATCTCTATCTAAATTATAAGCGTTATTTACAATAGAACGGTCTGTAAATTCGAGCGTTCCTGATGATGTAATTCTTTGTCTGTTTCCAGGAAGTTTCGTTTGACCTAGTCCTATTTTCATTCCTTTCCAAGGCTCATACCAAATAATAGCATCTCGCAAAATGTGATTAGTGCCTGTATTGTCTTCATCTAAATCTATTTTTGAAAAATTTAATTGTAAAAAGTAGGTCCATTTTTTTGAATACACATGTCCATCAAAAAATAAGCGTGCCCTGCGAACACCTAGGTCGAAACTACCTGGAAAAACATTTTGTAAATTTTGAGAAATGTATGCAAAACGACTTTGTATTCGAAAATGAATATTGAGTTGAACGATTGAATCTTGTTTTAAACTTATTCCATTTATAATTCTTTGTGCTGTAGTGTCGGTTATTTCTTGAGATTTACAAGTTTGAAAAGATAAGGCAAACAAGACAGTGAGAATAAAAATGAAATAGTGTATTTTCATAGTAGGAATATTTTACAAAGCTAAAATATAAATACGATATTGTAAACTATTGAGATTTCAGTCAATATGACACTTTTTAAATGACAATACATGAGTAACAAACTATATTATTGATTTTATAAACGTATGGCTTATTTTTTGACTTACATGAATAAAATATAAACTATGATTAAAGTTTTTGGCAGAAACCCTACTGTAAATCAGATTCAGCAATCTCCAAATTATAAAAAGGGCTCCTTTTCAAATATAGAGCCTACAGTAATGTTGACCGAAGAAGCCACTTTTGTGAAAATGACAAAAGATTTAATTTATGGCAACAAAAAAAGAACTCCAGCGCAAGAAATTCCATCCATTAAAACTAATTTAAATGATATATCGCATAATGAAGATGCTATAACATGGCTAGGTCATTCGTCATATCATGTTTATTTGACGGGAAAACATATTTTAGTTGACCCTGTTTTTTCGGGCTATGCTTCTCCATTTTCATTTATGATAAAGGCCTTTGCAGGAAGCAACATATACCAGCCCAATGACTTTGATAACATTGATATTTTAATACTCACACATGATCATTATGACCATTTAGATTATAAAACATTAACTCAATTAAAAAACAAAATCAATAACATTTATTGTTCGTTGGGAGTTGCTTCACACCTAATTTATTGGGGATTTAATGCCAAGCAAATTAATGAACTTGATTGGTGGCAAAGTGCTCAAATAAATGATGAATTAAAAATTACTGCAACACCAGCAAGACATTTTTCTGGAAGAAGTTTAAAAAGAGCACAAACTTTATGGAGCTCATTTATTTTAGAAAGCAACAAACGAAAGTTATTCTTAGGTGGTGATTCAGGCTATGGTCATCATTTTAAAGACATAGGGGATAAATTTGAAAGTTTTGACTTGGCTGTTTTAGAGTGTGGGCAGTATAACGAAAAATGGCCAATGATTCATATGACACCTGAGCAAACAGTGCAGGCAGGGATTGATTTAAATGCGAAATTAATTTTACCTGTGCATTGGGGAAAATTTGCTTTAGCTTATCACGATTGGGACGAACCTATTCATAGATTTTCGAAAAAAGCGAAAGAAATGAATTTGAGTCACATAACACCGCAAATAGGAGAGCGGTACTTTTTTGAAAAGCCAATAACAACAAAGGAATGGTGGAAAGAAATTTCTTAAATCCAATTCCTTATTATTCATTTTAGTTCAGCCAATTTTTTCGTATTGTAAAGCGCCTTTTAATGTTTTCAAGTGAATTATGATAACGATTACACTTTCAATTATATCCAATTGCGGCATAGCCTATTTGTACTAATTAATAATAAGTAAAGGTATTATACCAATATGATATTTGTAATTGACCAAATAAATTTGCTCTAACTAATGATCATCGGCATTTACCTCAGTTTGAAATGGTCTTTAGACCATTTCACTTTCGTATTAATTGGACTAAAAAAATAAATGCAATTGGTAATGGTTGAATATTTCTTTGAGAAAGGAGCTTGGAGCAAATTGTTCTACTTCTTTTGATAAATTTAAATATTTTCTTTGCCTAAAATAAAGAGGGAATTTAATTGATAAACTTACAATTTATAATTCAAGCCCAATTGCATACCAAAGTTGCTGTACTTTTGTTGAAATGTGGCATCTTTATTAGTCATATTATTGATATTGATTCGTGAAAACGGCACTATATCAATGCCCAGCTGTGGGGTAAAATTATAATGTAGCCCCGCTTTTAAAATTCCATTATACATGATTTTGGTATATACGTTGGTGCTCACAGGCGCAATTTCCGATTCATCGTTGCTTAAATAGAAACTTTGTTGACGTGTAAGCATTCCTACCCCAATTCCACCTTTTACACTTAATCGCCATCTTCTGACTCCCCATTCGTAACCCACTAATATTGGCAATTCAACATAACTAAACGTGTTTCTACCCTTTAAATTAGCTTGATTTGGGTCATTCACAATCATTTGTTTACTTAATGAGTAATTGGTTTTTACAGTATCGTAACTTTGATTATAAGAAGAATCAATTAGGTAATAAAAATTGGTGTCAACTAAGGTACTTTGTGTTATGTTCAATGGCAATGAAGCAGTAAAAAACATGCCTGTACTTTCGTCATAATAAGTTATAGTTGTATCTTGACTTGATATAATATTGTTATACTGTAAAGCATAAAAGACTGAAGTATCTACAATCCAAGCGCTATTATTATTGATGTTTATCACTAAACTGTCGTATGGTATGTTTCTTTTAAACTCACTGCTATAGTTTCTTTTTTCGCCTTGTTGATGAAAGTTTAATCCACTAGTTAAGGTCCAATGCCCTCTTTTAAACTCAACATCGATTCCAGCATTGGGTAGTACCGTATTTTTTTCTTCATTCCTTCTTCTATTGATGTAGTCAGCAGAATTTGACTTTGTGGCCATCAAATTTTTTATCCCGTACATGGCGCCTCCATAAACTGAGAGGCTAAAAATAGGCTTTGCTTTAGCACGAGGAATCTCGGCTATAGTTGTAGAAACCGAGGCTGAGTTTTCGTTGTAAAATAATTTGCTTAATGCTTTAGGTGAAATATAAGCGAGCGGCATTTCAATTTGACTAAAGTCTAAACCTTTATTTTCAAAATATGCACGATTATTGGCATTAGCAGATTCATTTGAATGAGTTGTAATATTTGAGGAAGAAGTATTTTGATCAGGATTGGTGTTAAGCAAAGCTGTAGAAGCTAAATCAATTGTTTCGTGATTACTTAACATTGGTTCTTTATTTATAATTGGTGACTCAGCAGCTTTGTTGCCAATTGTAGTTTTTTGGCTGGGATTATAATTAGACTTAGTTATATGATTAATTGCAATTGATGTATTATTTTTAGAGTTTGAGTTGATATTATTGAAGGTGTTATTTTCAGTATTTTTTACACTTTTGTTTAATGTTTCATTTACATCATTTTTTGAAGCATTAGATACAACTTGATTAGCGAGCAAATCATTTTCGTGTTCAGGCTTAGTATTATCAGTATAATCACTGGTGTTTTCTTCACTTGAAACAACTTCTTGAGCGTTTGAAAGTTGTTCAGTCTGATTAGTTTTAACGATATTATTTGTTGAAGTTAATTTGTTATCATTTTGATTCAAAAACAAAGCAACAGCACAAGCTGTAATAGCAACAAATGCAGGAAGTAGCCATTTTTTATACCATGCAATGACTACCTTCTCTTGAGCGTGTTCGGTAAGCTTTTTATCAAGCTGGGCCCAATATTTTTCCTTTCCATCGAATTGCTGCTCAGACAATTTCTTTTTAAAAAGGTCGTTTAAATTATTCATTTTAATATGTTTTTGAGGTTGAAAACAACCTAGTAATTTTATCTTTTAATGTTTCTCTAGCTTGATTTAAGTATCTTTTAGATGTTCTTTCTGACACCATCAAATGTTTTGCTATTTCTTCATGATGCATACCTTCTATCTCAAATAAATTAAAAACTATACGTTCATTTTCACTAAGATCTTCTATTAATTTTAAAATATCTTTTGCATTTAAATCCTTTTCGGCATTATTGTAAATACTTTGACTCATGCTTCCGGTTGATTTTAATGAAAGGTCATCAATTTTTGCTTCAAATTCTTTTATTTTTTTGTGTTTTCTAAAATCGTCAATGATGGTATTAATGGTTATTCGTTTTATCCAATATTCAAATTCAATTTCAGGTTTATATTTATCTAGTTGGGTGAATACTTTAAAGAAGGCTTCATTTACAAGCGCTGCTGCATCTTCATTGTTATTTTTATACTTCCGGGCAATACTCATCAAGGGTTGAAAAAACAAATCGTAAAGTGCGTATTGCGCTTTACGTTCGTTTCTTTTACAAGCCGCTATGATTTCTCCAAGTTTTTCCAAAAGTAAGAATGTAAAAGTTAATTCAATTCGTAAATATCAGGTTAAAATTAGTCAATTTTTGATTGTTAAAGAAAGGGTAGGTACAATTGCCGTACCTACCCTTATTGGTGGAAAAGAGAGTACTAATGGTTAACCAACAACTTAACCGTTTGAACTCTTTGATTAGAGACAACTCTAACCAGATAAGAACCATCGGCTATATCATGTAAATCTATTAAAACAGATTTTTGACCTTTGGTTGTATTTATAGTTTGTGCATAAACATTTTTTCCTGTGATATCAAATATTTCTATTTGTGATGAACCCTGTGTCCAATTGGTGTTGATGCTAAACTCCCCTTGAGAAGGATTTGGAACAACACTTAAATCCATACCAGTTTCTTTTACATCAACTGTGGTTAAAAGTGCATCAGGTTGTGGAGTTCCAGAAACTAATATTCCAACATTTCCACTCATGGCTGCACGGTAAACATTTCCTAAAGAGTCAACTGTAATTGTATCGCAAAAAGTATCTCCGCAATTGTTCAAGGTATCTAAAATACTCAAACAAATTTCATAAATACCAGGATTTACAATTGTAGTGAAAGGAAGAGGATTATTACTGATAAATCCGTTGCCAAAAGACCAAGTGTAATACAAATTATTTCCTTGAGAAGTATTGATGATATTAATTAAACCAGTTGAGCCTGAAGGATTGGTTAATATCATGAATCCAGCAGTGCAATTACCTTGGAAAGGAGCATTAATCCACCATGATAAATCAATATACTCACTATAGCATGAAGTATAAGTACATCCATTATAGGTAGTGGTTAAGCAAATGTTATAGAATCCAGTAGCAGCATAAGTGTGTTGAGGATTTTCAAGTGTTGATGTTGATCCATCACCGAAGTCCCAGCTATAAGTTGCTCCAGTTGGTGCAGCACCTAAAAAATAGGATTGAAAAAATACCTCACCAGGTAATCCAAATTGATAATTGCTGTAAGTGTTAAATCCTGAATAGCAGTTTCCGCTTGCTGGTATGCTTGGAATTACTACACTATAGCTAGTTGTACAACCGCTAGCATCAGTAACTGTTACTATAGCCCAATTTGCACTTGAATTATTGGTAAAAACAACAGTTGGAGAAGCATTAGTACTCACTGTTCCGTTTGAGAACATCCAATCATAAGTAAATGGCGGTGTGCCTGTTGGATATGCAAACATGTAATACATGTTACTGTTCACACTGTCTTGAAGTGCTAATGTATAAACAGAGCATCCACCTATAGGACCGCCTGGGTTATACTGATAGCAGTTATTGGCAACACATCCATTATTGTAATCTACAATTACACAATAATTACCAGGTTGTGTAGGTATAATTTGTGCATTATTAGAATTTGCAATTGGGGTTCCGTTTAACTGCCATGTATAGGTAGCAATTCCTGAAAAGGTGCTATCAACTTGTGCTGTTAAAAAGTTTAAACCATTAGGATTGGTGCTTTCAAAAATAATAGTAGAGCAGTTTGGATTCCCAACGGTTAAGTAAACACAAGTTGTGTCAATACATCCATTCGCATCTTCAACGGTTAAACAATAGTAACCTGTAGTGTTTACATTAATGGCTTGTGTTGTTTCACCAGTTGACCAAAGATAGGATAAGGGAGCCACTCCAGTTCCAAATGCAGTTAAAACATAAGGTCCGCTTCCTTGTATATCAATAATTGCATCGCAAGTTGGTGTGCCTGAATATGTAAAGCAATCAGTTGCAGTGCATCCAGCACCATCTTGCACAATTACACAATAGGTTCCAGGTCCATTCATAGTAAACTGAGGATTAGTTGAAAAAGATAATCCTCCATCCCATGAATAAGAAATTAATGAAGTTCCTGAACCAGTAGCAGTTAATATTAAAGTGCCTGGTATTTGTGAAATTGAGGCTGAGCAATTTGAACTGCTTGAGCAATTTTGAACATTAACAGTTATGGTTGTGTTGCTTGAAATTGCTTGGCTATAATTGTATATTTGTGTTGGTGGGCAGTTGCTTAATTGAATATATCCGTTAGCATAAGCAAAAAAGCTAGAGTCAGGGATTTGCAGGTAGCTCTGAAAACAATGAGTATATGGTGTTTGATTGATATATATGGTATCAGTCATAGTGTATGCAACACCATTATTGTAATAGGTTAATGTAGCTAATACTCCTCCACTTGATGGTGGTCCAGTAATTACTGCACAAACTTCAACATTGTAGCCTTGAGCAAAGGCTGCCGCACTTATCAATAGTGCAAAAGCTAGGTTAAATAATTTTTTCATGGTTATTATATTTTTGATTTCGATTGATAAACGATGGAAGAAAAATAAAAGGGACACTAATTGCAATTTTTTTTTATTTTTTTTATTCGATTATTTTTACTCTTTTACGATATATAAATTGTGGAGGAAAATTTATACTTTTCAATGGCTCACCATTGGCTGAAAGAGCAATAAGACCCTTAAATTATTATCATGTTAAAAAGCTAAGCAAATAAGTTGAATTTATTACATAAAAAAACAGGTGCTTTATGGGCACCTGTTTTAGTTTAAGGATTAAAAATTTTAGTGATTGATAATTATTTTTCCTGTTTGTACGTGGTTTTCAGAAACAACCTTTATCAAATAATTACCGTTAGCAAGGTTTTGAAGATCAAGTGTAGTATTCTTTAAACCTTTCCCAACCATGATATTTTTTGAATACACTGATTTTCCACTTAAATCAAATAATTCCACATTAGTTGTACCAATAAATGATTCGGTGTTGATTGTAACAAATCCATTTGAAGGATTAGGTGTGATGGCCAATACAGCATTGTTTTGTATTGAGTTAATTGCAGTAACAGTTGATGGTTGAGGTGCTCCAACAACAACAATTCCAATATTACCAGGTAAAACTGCACGCGTTACATTACCAGCTGAGTCTACTGTGATGGTATCGCAAAAAGTGTCATTACAAGTACCAGTTGAATCAGAAATTGAAAGGCAAATTTCATATACACCTGAGTTTACTATTGTTGTAAATGGCGTGGCATTGTTACTTACAAAACCATTTCCAAATGACCAAGTATAATTTAAATTATTGCCTTGAGAAGTGTTTACAATAGTAATTAAACCTGTAGAGTTTGCAGGACCGCCAGCCATAATCATAAAGCCTGCTGAACAAGGGCCTTGAAATGGAGGACCAACATTCCACCAAGTTAAATCAACATATACACTTGTGCATGAAGTGTAGGTACAGCCATTGTATGCTGTAGTTAAACAAACATAATAATAACCTGAAGTGGCATAAGTATGTTGAGGATTAGAAAGTGATGATGTAGAACCATCACCAAAATCCCAGCTATAAGAAGCATTCATTGGGCTTGAGTTGCCAACGTAACCGTTGAAGAACACTTCTCCAGCATTACCATTGCTATAGTTTGCCTGATATGAAATACTTGAATAGCATGTCATTGAAGGAGGTGTATTTTGTATGCTAGCAGTATAACTTGATACACATCCATTTGCATCAGTAACAGTTACATTACCCCAGTTTAGGCCACCATTGGTGAAAGTTACAGAAGGATTTTGAAGTGTGCTGGTTGAGCCATCAGAAAATACCCAAGCGTAAGTATATGGGGCAGTTCCAGTTGGATATGCATTAAAATAAACTAAATTGCTGTTTAAAGAATCGGCATAAGCTTGTGCACCAACTCCACATGTTGTGTTACTTCCACCACTGTTGCAATTTTGTGCATTCACTGTTATTGTTGTGTTACCACTAATCATTTGTGAATAATTGTAAGATTGAGCAGGAGGGCAAGTACTTAAAGAAATAGATCCTGCCGCATAGGCAAAAAATCCTGAATCAGGCGTTTGTAAATAAGCAGGGAAACACAATGTGTAAGGTAAAACAACATTAGCTACCGTTTGAGTAACGGTGTTTGCCACCCCGCCTGAGTAATAAGTAAGTGTTGCAACAATAGGTGCATTGGGCTGAGGGCCTGTAATATTCACACAAACCTCAACATTGTAGCCTTGTGCAAATGCCGTAACGCTTGCAAACAACGCAATAAATAAATTTAGTAATCTTTTTTTCATAGTTTTTTATTTTAGTTAACATTTAGGAAACACGTAACTGTATTATAATAGGGGACATATATATCAAAATATTTCTATACTATTCTGATTTTCAAAGAATTAAAATTAGTTTATTTTTTTTATTAATGCCATATAAAAGCCATCAAATCCTTGTGTGGGTAAAATGCTTTTTTCGGCAACTAATTCATATTTGTTTCCAACTAGCTGTATAAAATTTTTTACTTGATTTTGATTTTCAGAAGGAAGAATACTACAAGTTGCATACACCATTAAACCACCAGGTTTGAGCATAACACTATAATCTATCAAAATTTGCGCTTGAACTTTTTGAATTTCAAGTAAAAATGTAGGATTTAACTTCCATTTAGCATCTGGATTTCTTCTAAGTACACCTAGCCCTGAGCATGGAACATCTAATAATAATCTATCGGCACTATTTTTATTTTTACTGATTTCATGCTTATTAATTAACTGCGTTTTGACAATTTTTACACCAGCCCTTAGGGCTCTTTTTTCAAGCTCATCTAATTTTTTTTGCTCCACATCCATAGCCAATATTTTACCCTTGTTTTGCATTAAACTGGCTAAATGCAGGGTTTTTCCACCCGCGCCCGCGCAAGCATCAATCACTGTCATACCAGGCTTTACATCTAAAAATGGCGCTACCAATTGTGAAGCAGCATCTTGAATTTCAAACATTCCATTTTTATAAGAAGCTAAGTGTTGTAAACGTTGTCTCTTTTCTAATTTAAACGTTGTTGTCATTGCAATATCATCAAATAAAGGATGCACCACCTTACTTACTTCTACTCCTTCCTTTTTGAGTGTTTCCAATAAGTTAAATTTCTCCTCTACTTTCAAGGTATTTACTCTAATGTAAACATCTGCCTCCTTATTCAAACAACTTATTTCTTGTTCCCATACCAATGCTCCAAATTGTTCAAGGCCCAATTCATCAAGCCAATCGGGTATCGAATTAGCTATTTTTCGAATATGCTTATTTTTGATATGAGTTTCCTTAATTTTATCTGCATCTATTAATTCGAATTCCTTCCATGCAGGTAATTCAAACCCTTTTAAGATATGAGATACTGCAAACAAATGATAAAACTGATTGGAATTAATTTGTTCATCATTCAAACATGATTTATACAATCTATACCATCTTACAACATCATAAATGGCATTTGCAACAAACTTGCGATCTCTTGAACCCCATTTTGTATCTAATTTTAATGTTTGCTCAATAAGCCTGTCTGCTTTTTCACCATGAGTAAATATTTTATCAATAGCTTCAACTACAGCCTTTACCAAATTTGGATACAATTTCATTCCATTGCTTTTAAACATACAAGAATAATTAAAAAAGATAAATTCAAATTATTTTTTTATGTTTGTTTTAATGATTTGTAAGCTAGTTCCAATTCGTTCTCTTTTTTTCATAACACCAACCATGAAAAACCTATTAAATATGAAAACAAAAATTACTTTTCTTTTATTTCTAATTGCCTTATTGGGTATGTGGCAAACCTCTTTTGCAAACAGTTGGAAAGAAGATTTGGGCAGTAGCAAAGGCTTCATTGAAAATAGAGGTCAGTTTATGAAAACTATGATTAATGGTAAAGAACAAGAGGTTCTTTTTGCCTATGATGGTGGAAGCGAAGATTATTTTTTTACTAAAAGTGGGGTGGTATTAAGTTTCACACAAAAAGATAAATATAAAAAGACTGATGAAGAAAAAGTAAAAAGAATTGAACGTAAAAAGCAAGGATTCAAAACTAAAAAGGAATGGACTGATTTTGAAAAAGAGGGTAACAAAGTTATTTTAACTCAAGAGGAATTAGCGTGTATTTGGATTGGTGCTAACACTAATGTGCAAGTAATTCCTGAACTTAAAAATACTTTTTATCATAGTTATCAAATAAAAATTGAGCAGCATAAAACTGAGAATATTAATCATATTGCATCTTATAGAAAACTTACCTACAAAAACATTTACAATCATATTGATTTAGTTTATGAGTTTCATCAGGCCGGTGGATTAAAGTATAGCTTGATTTTGCATCCTGGAGCCAATTTAAACGAAATTAAACTCAAGTATTCAAAAGATATTTTTATTCAGCCTAATGGTAAAATATATACACCAACAGTGTTTGGAAATATTATAGATCATGAACCAATTACTTTTTACACCGACAATCAAAACAATACCATACCCTCTTTTTATCATGTTGAAAACAATATTATTGGGTTTGAATTAGGCCAATATGACAAAACAAAATCAATTACCATTGACCCATGGACACAATCCCCCAGCTTTAACACCAATTGGGATTGTGTGTGGGAATGTGAAAGAGATGCTTTAGGAAATGCTTATATTATTGGTGGTGTAATGCCCTTGCAACTGTTGAAGTACAATGCAGCTGGAACTTTACAGTGGACTTATAGCACACCATATGATACAACAGCGTGGATGGGCACTTTTGCCACTGATTTAGCTGGAAATTCTTACATTACCAATGGTACTTATGCTGCCATACAAAAGGTAGACAATGCTGCGAATGTGGTGTGGGACAATCCCAATCCAGGAGGGTTATTTTCAAGTACTGAGTTGTGGACTATTGCTTTTAATTGTGATCAAACAAAATTAATAGTTGGAGGAACAGGTGGCTTTTTACCTCCAGTGCCCTATATTTATGATATTGATATGAGCTCAGGCAATGTTACTGCTAGTGTTCAAACCAATAATAGCAATGGTTTGTTCGATATTGAAGAGGTAAGATCAATAGCTGCATGTGGAAATGGTAAATATTACTTTATGACACATGATTCAATTGGATATATTCACCAAAGTTTAAATAGTTGTTTAGCCGGTGGATTTCCATTTCACACCAACAGCACATATGGTTTAGGATACAAATGTGAAAATTGGCGTTACGATAATAGTGGTATAGCTGCCATTAGGTATTACAATGGTTTTATTTATACACACAGAGGAAATCAACTGGACAAAAGAGATTTTAATACTGCGGCAATTTTAGCTTCTGTAGCTATTCCTGGAGGAGTATTTAATAATGTATTTTTAGGTGGAAATCAGGTGGGTTGTGCTGGAATTGATATTGATGATTGTGGAAATGTTTATGTTGGCTCCACCAATGGGGTGTATAAATTTGACCAAAATCTTGCTCCAATTAGTAATTATTCAACCTCTTTTAATGTGTATGATGTAGCCGTTTCCATTAATGGCGATGTAATTGCGTGCGGCTCTACAGGGAATGCCAACTCCAATAACAGAACAGGCTCTGTTCAATCATTTGCTGCGAGTGCATGTGTTCCACAAGCTAGTATTTGCTGCGATGCTACCGTTTGCAATGTGCCTGCTCTTTGTACCACCGATGCGCCATTTCAATTGGTACCTACTACGGCAGGTGGTGTGTGGTCAGGAACTGGTGTAAATGCCTCAGGTATATTTGACCCTTCCATAGCTGGTGTCGGTACATTTAGTATTACCTATAGCCTTTCTTGTGGCACTGAAACTATTAACATTATTGTAAACAATTGCACTGCACTTTCGGTTTGTGAAGAACTTAATGGAACCTACACAGTAACTGGAGGAACAGGACCTTACACCTGGTCTGAATTTCATCCTGCAGTTACAACACCTATTACCAATCAAGCTGAATGTACAAGTTGTGGATATACATGGTTTTTTGGAACATGCTTAAATGGAATTATACCAGTAACTGATTGTAATTCTCCAGCGCAATGGGTGGTTTATGCAACAGGTGCTAACGCGCCTGCGCCAACTATTTTTCCTTCGCAAGTTGAGGACAATGCAGGAACAATTTTTACTATCAATGCCCCAGGAACAGTTCCACCCTGTGCGGCATGCCCTACTTTAATAACAAACACAAGCAATTTAACTGATGCAGCATGTAATGGTGGCACTGGTTCAGCAAGTTTGAGTACATCGGGTGGTGCTGGTCCTTATTCCTACTTATGGATGCCTGGTAATTTAACAGGAGATACTCAAAATAATTTAAACCCTGGAAATTATACTGTTACCATTACTGATAATAATGGATGTACTGGAACCACCACGGTCACAATTAACCAGCCTGCAATTTTACAAACCAATAATTTCGGTTCTATTCCATCCACTTGTGGTTCCGCTAATGGTGCTGCATTTGCCAATGCATTGGGTGGAACTTCACCATATAACTACACATGGAGTAATAATACTGGAAATTTACAAATTACAAGTAATAGCAATATTGCCGATACGTTGAATAGTATTTCGGCAGGTGATTATTACATACTCATTCAAGATGCCAATAACTGCACCATTGTTGATACCATTTCAATAACTACTACAGCTCCGCCAATTGCAACGCTTGATGCGAGTAATGATGCTAGTTGCGGAGTTAACAATGGAAGTTTAATAGTGTCAGCTGCTGGAGGTAACGGGCCATATACATTTCAATGGTTTGGTACTGCAGGAAACCTTCAAACCAACAATAATATTATAGCCATTGATTCTTTAACATCATTAGCAGCTGGCGCATATTTAATTGTGATTACAGATAATAATGGTTGTGTCGATAGCTTAAACGCATCTGTAAACAATCTTAATGCGGCCACTTTAAGTTTGGTTTCACAAAACAATATTTTATGTTTTGGTGATACCAATGGGAATGCCATTGTTAGTGCCAATGGTGGTTTGGGGCCATACACTTTTGTGTGGACAAATAATTCTATTGTTATTCAAACGAGCAATGCTGTAAACTCGGCAGATACCTTAAATAACGCATCACCAGGCCAATACTTGGTTGAAGTAACTGACAATAGTGGCTGTGTGAGCAATTTCATTGTTGATATCACTGGGCCCAACGCTGCATTAAGTATTAACTCAGTATTAATAAACAATGCAAGTTGTGGTAATAGTGATGGTGCAGCTTCTTTGGTTGTTAATGGTGGCACCATTGGAACTGGCTATTTATTCAGTTGGACACCCAATGTGGGCAACAGCGCCAATGTTAGTAATTTAGCTGTTGGAACTTATACAATAACGGTAACTGATGCTAATGCTTGCAGTATTGATACCACTATTAATATTACCAACACCAATGGCCCAACTGTAAGTATAAGTTCATTTAGTAATGCTACCTGTTTTGGCTCCGAAAATGGCAATGCTACTGTAACAGCAACGGGAGGAAGTGGACCTTTAACAATACAATGGAATGGTGGATTAGGCAATTCAACTACAGTTAATAATCTAGCAGCTGGTGTATACACAGTAATTGCAACAGATTCATTAGGTTGCTCAGGTTCGGCCAATGTTACTATTTCTCAACCTCCACTCATTGTAGCAAATATAACTACAACAAATGCGTTTTGTTCTTCAAGCACTGGTTCAGCACAAGTAACTGCATCGGGTGGGACAGGGAGCTTATCATACCTGTGGAACAATTTTTCGACCTCCACAAGTGCAAGTGGTTTACCTCCAGGAAACACCAATGTTACCATTACTGATTCGTTAGGGTGTGTTCAATTTTTTAGTGCTGTTATTGGAAGCAGTGGTAATTTTACTGTTGATGCAGGACTAAATGCCAGCATTGATTTAGGAAACTCTATTGAACTAGTTGGCACAGGCCCTTCAGGAGCCGAATACATTTGGTCACCTGCTGAATTTTTATCATGCTCTTCATGTGTGACAACCATTGCCACACCTGATGTAACAACGCTTTTTGTACTTACGGTAAATAACAATGGTTGCATAGCAACTGATACGGTATTAATTGAAGTAAGCGAAAAATGTGGTGATATTTTTGTGCCCTCTGGATTCTCACCCAATGGTGATGAAATAAATGATATGCTGTTTGTTAGAGGCAACTGTATAGTTGAAATGGACTTTAAATTATATGACCGATGGGGCGAATTAATTTTTCAAACCAAGGACAAAAACGTAGGTTGGGATGGCACCTATAAAGGAAAACCAGCTTTGTCAGGAGTTTATGTATATTACATTAATGCAGTTGTAAAAGGGGCAACAATTAATGTTCAAGGCAATACTACATTGTTTAGAGAATAAAATTTTTAATATTGATGGAATTATTAAATTTGTAATTAAATAAAACAATAAAGAATGAGAAAAATATTATTGATTTTACTTCTTTTACCCATGATGGGTATAAAAACATTTGCTCAAGACAAAAGTAATTTTCCATTAACTGAAACGCATTGGATATTAACCAATTTAAATGACAAGGTAATTAATAAAAATGATGAAGGCTTGGAAAGCTTTATTGTATTTTCCTCTGATAATACTTTTAAAGGTTTTGGTGGATGCAATAAATATCAAGGAAATTACCTTATTGAAAAGGGTAAATTAACATGTGACAAAATTGGCGCTACCAAAATGGAGTGTGAAAACAACAATAATGAAGAAGAATTTTTGAAAACTTTGGGCAAAGTGGTTAGCTTTAAAATTTCAAAGAATCAATTGATGCTGAAGGACAAGAATAAAACTATTGCAGTTTTTGAATCAAAATAGTTTGGTTAAAAAAAGCATTATTTTATTAAGGCAAATCCTCCAAAAACAGCTAAAATTCCACCTAACACGCTAACAAGGATATATAATATTGTATTAGTATAATTACCTTGTTGAATTAAATAAAAATTTTCGAAGGCAAATGCCGAAAAAGTAGTATAACCACCACAAAAACCAGTTACTAAAAGAAGTTTATACTCATTATTTTGGATTGAAGTTTTTGTAAAATAACCCATCAAAATACCTATTAATAAACATCCAAGCACATTTGCTATTAAAGTTCCCCAAGGCAAGCCATTGTTAATGCATTTTTGCATCAATAAATTTGTGATATATCTTAAACTGCTCCCAATAGCTCCACCTAAACCTACTATAATTATGGCTTTTAACATGTATTATGTTGTTTTTTTACAAATTTAAGAAATTAAACTTCTTTTATTTTAAATTAATGCAAACTAGCCTTGTATAAGGTTGTAGCTCATACCGAATATATAAAATAATACAGATGTGAAATAAGTAATACCATTTGCATTTATTTTTTTAATTCAACTAATTCCCCCCAACTCGTCCTCGTTTGTAACGAGGATGTCATCTGTATGCGTTTGCAACGCATCATCATAATTCCATATCATCACGGCATTTTCCTTCGTTTTTGGCTTAATGGTCAAAATTAATGCTCGAAACGTCTATAAGTATTACTATTATTAGCTTTGAAGCAAA
>DAORKI010000078.1:14144-17337 GCA_035439485.1 Bacteroidia bacterium | reverse complement strand
AGTTCTTTAGAAGTTAGAAAATTAATTTGGTTCCGTAGCTCAGTTGGATAGAGCAACTGCCTTCTAAGCAGTAGGTCATTGGTTCGAATCCAATCGGAATCACTACAAAGTCGCACAAGCGGCTTTTTTTTATATGTATTATTGTTATATTTTGTATTCTCAGTTACTCAATAAATATTACATTGGCTTTACTGGTGATGTTATTGAAGAACGTATAAGAAAGCATAACTCAAACCATGCTGGATTTACTGGAAAAACTGGAGATTGGGAACTAAAATATATTGAAGAATTTGCTGAAAAACACCAAGCAATGCAAAGGGAAAGGCAAATTAAAGGGTGGAAAAGTAGAGTAATGATTGAAAAACTAATTTCGGATAGAGCATCCCGATTTAAAGTCGGGAAGGTTATTGGTTACAATTTAATCCCAGAAGTATTGTAATAATAAATCTTTATGATTTTTGAACAGTTTTTTATTGTTAACAGCTATCGAATTACTATAAAAAAGCAAAAGGGATTGTAGCGGAAATCCTTTTGGCTGCCGATACTTCGGAAGCCAAAAGATTGGAGTGGAAAGCCCGGTGCCTCTGCCCGATTTTTTCGGGCGGAGGCATGTGCCCAATTTAAAATTTAAGTAAATGTAATTATATTGAATTTTGGTTGAGCGCTATTTTACTCATAAGTTAACTGAGCTGGCTCATTTAAAATAATTTGTGGCTTTTCTTTATAAGTCATTACTTTGCCAGTTACGCACACATTTTTGTCTTTTAAAAATATTTCGGGTTTGTAGCTAAATTTAGAAAGATCGTTTTCGAAAATAACCACTGTTAATTTTTGATGAGGGAAATCGGCACCAAGGTTTAAGCTTGTGACCTTTTTTTCGCCTTTGGAGACGTGGGTTCCATATACTTTATCGCAAACCTTTACAGTTTTTCCTAAGTAATTCATAACACTATCGGTAGGAATGGTTTGGGCTTGTGTTGAGTTGGTAAAGTGCAGAGCACAAAAAGAAATGCCTGCTACAATAAAAGATTTTTTTACATCCATATAAGGACGTGTAATTACACTTGTTTTCATAAAGGGATAGAAAATTAAGTTGTTATTGAATATTTTTTTACAGCATTTCAAAGATGCCAGCAGCGCCTTGTCCGGTGCCAACACACATACTTACTAAGCCGTATTTTTTATTTTGACGTTTTAATTCATTAAATATTTGCACTGATAATTTTGCACCAGAACAGCCTAGTGGATGACCTAATGAAATTGCACCACCGTTTACATTAATATTATCGGGGTTTAGCTCAAGGGCACGAATTACAGCAATTGATTGCGATGCAAATGCTTCGTTGAGTTCAATTAAATCGATTTGTTCTTTTTTTAATCCAGCTAATTTTAATGCCTTTGGTATAGCGGCAATAGGTCCAATTCCCATAATACGAGGTGGCACTCCCGCACTTGCAAAGCTTACCATTCGTGCAATTGGAGTGAGCTTGTTTTCTTTCATAAATTTTTCGCTCACAATCATAACAAAGGCTGCCCCATCACTGGTTTGAGAAGAGTTGCCTGCTGTAACGCTACCTTTTGCATCAAACACAGGTTTTAATTTAGCTAAGGCATCGATGTTCGTATCTGCGCGTGGCCCTTCATCAGTGTCAACGACAAATGATCTTGTTTTTTTCTTTTCATTTTCATCTAAATAATTTTCATGCACAGTAACAGGTACTATTTCATCTTTAAATTTTCCTGCCTTAATAGCATTAATGGCTTTTTGATGCGAGTTATAGGCAAATAAATCCTGATCTTCGCGGCTTACCTTATACTCGTTAGCTACAGCTTCAGCTGTTAAACCCATACCCCAATAATAATCGGGGTGTGCTAAGGCCACATCAGCACTTGGCACTATTCTCCAACCACCCATAGGTATTAAACTCATACTTTCGGCACCACCTGCAATTATACAATCGGCCAAACCTGCATGTATTTTTGATGAGGCTATTGCAATTGTTTCGAGGCCAGAAGCGCAATATCTGTTTACGGTCATACCGCTTACTTTATCGGTATTGAATGACATTAAGGAAATGAGTCGGCCCATGTTTAAGCCTTGTTCTGCTTCGGGCATGGCGTTACCAACGATAAGGTCATCTACTTGTTCTTCGTTTACATTGGGTACGCTTGCCATAATATGTTTAATAACGGCTGCTGCCATTTCATCGGGACGAGTGAAACGAAATCCTCCGCGGTTTGCTTTACCAACGGCTGTTCTTTGTGCGGCTACTATATATGCGTTCATTGGATTAATTTTTTATTGGTTTTATTAATTTTGGGTTTTGGGATTTTTAGTATTGGGATTTTTATTATTGAGATTTTTAGTATTGGGATTTTTAGTATTGTAACTTTTGGTGTTGGTATATTTAGTTTTAAAGTTTTGATTTTATATATTCGATTGTTTGTTTTTTATTGGATTTATTATTTGGTTTTAGTGAGTTTTTTTTGAGTGTTTTTTGAAAATTATAGTTCATTTTTTGAATTTCATCAAGTTCATTTAGCATGCTTTCAAGGACATCTTCTTTTAAAAAATTTAGCTTATTTGAAATGAGCAGTTGGGTTTGAAGTTCATATGCCGAACCATTGGCAATACTCAGAAAATATAAAAATTCCTTATCAGAGTTACGGCCTGCTCCTTCGGCAATATTAGAAGGAATGGAAACAGCTGATCTCTTAATTTGAGAAATCAATCCATATCTATCTTCTTTTGGGAAAAATGCAGTAATTTTATATGCACGCACTGATAATTCTAATGCTTTAGACCATATTTTAAGTTCTTTAATGTTATGCATAGGAATTTAACGTCTTTTTTATTAGCACTTTAAAACAATGAAAATTCATAAACCGTCTAAAAAAAATCACAAAAACTCATTAAACACATCACCATAATCTCAATACCCACATCAACCTTGTCCCAATACCCATATCCAAATTATCTCAATACCCAAATCAACATTGTCTCAATACCCACATCAACATTGTCTCAATACCCATATCCAAATTATCTCAATACCCAAATCAACATTGTCTCAATACCCAAATCAACATTGTCTCAATACCCAAATCAAAATTATCTCAATACCCAAATCAACATTGTCTCAATACCCAAATCAACATTGTCTCAATACCCATATCAACATTGTCTCAATAC
>DAORKI010000078.1:0-14044 GCA_035439485.1 Bacteroidia bacterium | reverse complement strand
TCTCAATACCCAAATCAACATTGTCTCAATACCCATATCAACATTGTCTCAATACCCAAATCCAAATTATCTCAATACCCAAATCAACATTGTCTCAATACCCAAATCAACATTATCTCAATACCCAAATCAAAATTGTCTCAATACCCAAATCCACAAAATTACAAGACTTCAAACCATTTAACCTAAGTAAAAAAAATCAATTTCTTAAAATTTTACCTCCAGTAAGAATTGATTGCAAGCGCTCTAAGGTTTTCTTTTCACCACACAAACTCAAAAATGCCTCACGTTCGAGGTCTAATAGATATTGTTCGCTAACAAATGTTGGTGCAGATAAATCGCCTCCGCACAATACATACGCTAATTTCTGTGAAATTTTGGCATCGTGTTCACTGATATAATGTCCACTCAGCATGGAATTTGCTCCAAGATAAGCCAATCCTAATGCTTGTTTACCTAAAACTTTAATATCTTTTCTAGGTGCGGGTTTAGTATACCCATCTTGAACTAAATTGAGGCAGGCTGCCTTTGCTTCACTTAATAATCGGGATCTAGAAACTACTACTTCGTCAATACCTTTACGCAAATAACCAAGATCAAATGCTTCATGAGCAGAGGTCGAAACTTTTGCTTGCCCAATGGTTAAAAAGCGCTCTCTAAATTTATTGAGCTCAATATCACCGTCAGCTAATTCATCAGATAATCTTAATGCGAACTCTTTGGTTCCACCTCCGCCTGGTATTAAACCTACTCCAAACTCCACGAGACCCATGTATGTTTCGGCATGTGCTACAACCTTATCGGAGTGCATCGACATTTCACATGATCCACCTAATGCCATATTATGAGGAGCAACCACAACAGGAATTGAAGAATACCTGCAACGCATCATGGTGTTTTGAAATGCCTTTATGGCAAAATTCAATTCGTCATATTCTTGATCAACAGCCATCATAAAAATCATTCCAACATTAGCACCTGCGCTAAAATTGGCGCCTTCATTGCTGATTACTAAACCAGCAAAATCTTTCTCAGCAAGTTCAATTGCTTTATTAACACCTGCAATTACTTCGCCACCAATACTATTCATTTTTGAATGGAATTCCACATTTAAGATTCCATCTCCTATATCTGTAATTGAAGCACCAGCATTTTTCCAAACAGTTTTATTGCTTCTAATGTGATCTAATAAAATAAATGAGTCAGCTCCCGGTATTTGTTTTAATGCTTTGCTTGCAACGGCATCATAATAATAAGGTTTTCCTTCTTTTATTTGATAAAATGAATTTTGTCCACTTTTGATCATGTCTTTTACCCATTGCGCTGGTTTGTAACCGGCAGCTTCCATGGCTATAACCATTTCTTTCACACCAATAGCATCCCAATATTCAAATGGCCCTAATTCCCATCCAAATCCAGCTTTCATAGCATCATCAATTTTATAAAGATCATCAGAAATTTCGGGAATTCTGTTACTCACATATGCAAATAATCCAAAGAATGATGCACGATAAAATTCACCTGCTTTGTCTTTTCCGCTTACTAAAATCTTTACCCTATCTTTTAAATTATCAATTGTTTTAGTACTTTCTAATGTAGCAAACTTAATCTTTTGTGAAGCTTTATAGCTAAGGGTTTTAAGGTCTAAAGCATGAATTTCACTTTTGCCATTTTCGCCTTTTACTTTCTTAAAAAAGCCTTGTTCTGTTTTAGAGCCAAGCCATTTATTTTCCACCATTTTATTGATGTAGCCAGGTATTTTAAATACGTCAATAGCTTCATCAAGAGGGCAACTTTGAGCAACTCCATTGGCCACATGCACTAAAGTATCTAACCCAACCACATCGCAAGTTCTAAAAGTGGCTGATTTAGGACGGCCTAATACTGGACCGGTTAACTTGTCAACCTCCTCAATTGTTATATCCATTTTTTCAACCAAATGAAAAAGTGCCATAATTCCGTAAACCCCAATTCTGTTGGCAATAAATGCAGGTGTATCTTTACATAATACGGTAGTTTTACCTAAATATAAATCACCATAGTTGGTTAAAAATTGAATAACTTCATTGGAAGTTTTGGAGGTAGGAATTATTTCTAAAAGCTTTAAGTAACGAGGAGGGTTAAAAAAATGTGTTCCGCAAAAATGGGTTTGAAAATCTTCAGACCGGCCTTCAATCATCATGTGAATAGGAATGCCTGAAGTATTGCTAGTTACTAAAGTTCCAGGTTTACGATACTTTTCAACTTGCTCAAAAACAATTTTTTTAATATCAAGCCTTTCCACTACCACCTCAATTATCCAATCACAATTCGCAATTTGTGACATATTATCTTCAAAATTGCCTGTAGTAATTTTTGATGAGAATGATTTTTTATAAATTGGTGAGGGGTTGGATTTTAAAGCAAAGGCCAAAGCGTCATCAACGATTTTATTTCTTGATTTTTTTGAGCTATCGGCATCTTTAGGTACAATATCGAGCAACAAAACTTGAACCCCAATATTTGCAAAGTGACAGGCAATGCGACTTCCCATGACTCCTGAGCCTAGTACAGCTACTTTATTAATGCTTCTTTTCATAGATGCAATTATTTTATAATATTAATTTCTTTTTTTATGTTTTAATTATGATAGTGAAAAGCTATTTCTACTTCTTTTTTACTGCCCAAAGTTTTTAATGCATTTAGGTGGGAGCGTAGTGCAGACCCAAAGGTTGGTGTTTCTAAATAAGGTACACCAAACTCTTCAGCCGTACTTTTAACAATTTCTGCAATTTGAGGATAATGAATATGGCAAATATTTGGAAACAAATGATGCTCTACTTGATAATTTAATCCACCAACATACCATGTAATAAACTTATTTCCTCGGGCAAAATTTACGGTAGTGTTCATTTGATGAATAGCCCAATCATTTTCAATTTCACTTTTATCGTTTTGAATAGGATGGGAAGCTTCTTCAACAGAGTGAGCCAATTGAAAGACCACGCTTAAAATTATTCCACAAACAGCATGTAAACATAAAAATCCAAGTAATATTTGTCCGAAAGTATAATCGAAAAAATAAATTGGTACAAAAAACATGTAAAAAAGATAAATTGATTTAGATACAAAAAGGATACCTGCATTCTTCCAGTATTGCGTTGGGGTGGCTCTACTAACGCCATTTTTATTATACTTTATTAATTGAACTAAGTCTTTAAAAGTAACCCAATACAAGGTCATAATGGCGTAAAATAAAAAGATATAGATATGTTGAAATCGATGAAATTTTTTGAGTTCACTGTGTGGTGAAAATCTAAATAGTAATTTATCGTCAATATCATCATCCATTTGATACACATTGGTGTATGTATGATGTAACAAATTATGTTGTAATTTCCAATTAAAGACTGTACCACCTACCATGTTGAGTGAATAGCCAACAATTTTATTTATGGTTCCATTTTCAGAGTAAGCATTGTGATTTGCATCGTGCATCACATTCATTCCAATTCCTGCCATAGCAAAGCCCACAATACAAAAAGTGATTACAATTTGCCAGGTCTCTTGATGAAAAACCATTAAACTTACCAATGGTGCTAAGTATAAAAACAACATCACAAAGGTTTTAATTACCATGGATTGATTAGCGTATTTCGAAATATTATTTTCTGTGAAATAGGCATCCACATTGCTTCTTAACACACCAAAAAACTTTGATCTGTCCTTATTTGAGAATTTTATTTTAGGCTTTTGTTTCATTTGTTTTTTAGGTATTACTGAACATATTTTCAACTTGGGTTTTGTTTGCTTCAAGTATCACTTTTCTTTTTAAGCTCAATTTGGGTGTCATTTCACCTTTTTCGATGCTCCACTCACGCGACATCAAAGTTACTTTTTTTATTGTTTCATAGGGAGCTAAAGTTTTGTTGCTTTCTTCAACGGCCTTGTCAATTAATGCAATTATTTCTTTTTTTGTAATTACATCTTCATTTGATTTAAATTCAATATTGTGTTTAGCACAATAATCCTTCAGTGCAACAAAAGCAGGAACAATAAGTGCTCCAGCGTATTTTTGATTTTCTCCAACCACAAGTGCTTGCTCAATATATGGAGATTCTTTTAATTTATTTTCGATCATTATTGGCGCAATATATTTACCTCCAGAAGTTTTAAATATTTCTTTTTTTCTATCGGTAATTTTCAAATAACGATTATTTATAAATGTGCCAATATCACCTGTGTGAAACCAACCTTCAGCATCCATAACTTCGGCTGTTGCGTCAGGTCTATTGTAGTATCCCAACATTACATTTGGTCCTTTAACTAGTATTTCACCATCATCAGCAATTTTTACACTCACTTTATCAATAACCTCACCAACAGTACCAAACATTATCCCGTTAGGTTTAAAGCTATTAACGGCAATTACAGGCGATGTTTCGGTTAAACCATAACCTTCGAGTACAGTAATTTTGGCCGCATTAAATACACGTGCAAGCCTTGGTTGAAGAGCTGCACCACCAGATACAGCAGCAACAACATTTCCACCTAAAGCTTCACGCCACTTTGAAAATATGATTTTATTGGCTAATCCTAATTTAAACTCATACCACCAGCCATTGGCTCCATTCAACTCATATTTTAAGCCTAAATCAAGCGCCCAAAAGAAAAGTGTTTTCTTAATACCTGTTTGTTCTAAACCTTTGGCCACAATTTTATCATAAACTTTTTCTAAAAGCCTTGGTACAGTTGCAAAAACCTGTGGTTTAACTTCTTTTAAATTATCACCAATAGTTTCTAAACTTTCGGCATAGTAAATGCCTAATCCTAAGTAAATGTACAAAGTATTTAGCATACGTTCGTACACATGATTTAGCGGCAAGAAACTCAAGGCTTTCCAATGTTTTTCAAATGGAGCTAAACTTTGAGAGGCAAATGAATTACTGAGTAAGTTATTGTGCGAAAGCATGACACCTTTTGGTGTACCTGTTGTACCAGAAGTATATAAAATGGTGAGTAAATCATGGCTCTTAATGCTTGATTTAATTTGTTCTATTTTTTCACTAACAGGGCTATTTTTACCATTTTGATATAGTTCTTTCCAATGTAAAACATCTTTAATCTCATTAAAACTATAAATGAACTTCACCGAAGGAGCTTGTTTTGCTGCTTCTTTCACTTTATCATACAATTCAGAACTTGAAACAAAAACCAATTTTACTTGAGCATCATTAAATATAAAAATTAAATCATGCAAGCTAATTGTTGGATAAATTGGCACACTAATGGCACCACTTTGTTGTGAAGCATAATCAGCAAAGTTCCATTCTGGACGGTTATTGGAAATAATGGCAATTTTGTCATCTTTGTTAATTCCTATGTTTGAGAGCCCATAAGAAAGATGATTCACATTATCGACAAATTCATGCGTGCTGTAATTTTTCCAACTGCCATTTTCCTTTGCCACTAGAGCATCAGGTCTTGCATTGTTTTCCTGATAATGTTTTAACAAATCGAAAACTCTTTTTATTTCCATAATTTATTAAGTTAAATTAATGATTAAATAAAATAAATATGATGTTTCTCAAAAATTTTTTATAAACTTATTCAATTTTTCAAAGAAATCAAAATATATCCTATGTCACTTACCAACAAAGTTACTCAAGACCTTAAAATTACCTTTCCAATTATAATGGCGCCTATGTTTTTAGTAAGTAATGAAAATATGATGAAATGTGGATTGAATGCGGGAATTATGGCAACTTTTCCGACTTTAAATTATAGAAAGGAGGGTGAATTACATCAATTATTACAAGCACTCAATGTTTATAAGTCATCAAATAATTCACAAGGAAATTTTGGGGTTAATTTAATTGTACAACAATCAAACCCACTTTATAAAAAACATTTGGCTGTTTGTGTCGAAAACAAAGTACCTTTTTATATTACCTCACTCGGAAATCCAAAGGAAGTAATTGAGAAAGCGCATGCCTATGGTGCAAAAGTGTATTGTGATGTAACTAATTTAACGCATGCCGAAAAATGTGCAAGCTTAAACTGTGATGGTTTTATTGCTGTTGGGCAAGGAGCTGGCGGCCATGCTGGCCCAAATCCCTTACATATTTTAATTCCAGCCTTGGTCAAAAAGTTTCCTCATATTCCCGTTATTGCTGCTGGTGGAATAGCTTCAGGCAATGCCATGTTGAGTGTTTTGGCATCAGGTGCACAAGGTTTTTCTATCGGCACAAGGTTTATAGCAAGCAACGAAGCTCAAGTGAGCATGGATTATAAAGATGCTATTGTGCAATCGGGAATGGATGATATCGTGATGACCACCAGAATTTCGGGAACGCCTTGCAGCATTATTAATACGCCTTACGCGCAAAAAATTGGATATCAACAAAGCTGGTTTGAAAGAGCTTTAAATGAAAATAAAACAGTTAAAAAATACTTTAAAATGCTTACTCAAATTAGAGGCATGAAAAAGTTGGAAGAGTCAGTAAAACCTGGCAATTACAAAACACTCTGGTGTGCAGGTAAATCGGTTGAAATGATTCATAAAATTCAAACATGCGAAGAAATTGTGAATGACTTAAAATCTGAATTTGAGTCAGCTTCAAATCATCTTAAGAAAGTTTTAGGAATGAATTAGTGGACTAATGCTCTCTTTTATGTGAATTGCTTCTGTAGGACATATTAAGCATTTCAACCATAATTGAAAATCCAAGTGCAGCATAAACATAGGCTTTGTCAATATGCAAATGCAATGAATCTAAAATTAAAACAAATCCTATTAATATTAAAAAGGCAAGTGCCAACATTTTTATTGTTGGGTGTTTGTTGATGAATTCACTTACCCAGCCTGAAGTAAGCAACATAAAAATCATAGCAATAACAACTGCTAAAATCATCAATAAAACATTAGTAACAAGACCAACGGCAGTTAATATAGAATCAAAAGAAAACACCACATCAATAAAAACAATTTGAAGAATAGCACCTCTTAATGTTAGTGATTTATGCTCCTTGGTTACTTCCTTTGCGCCATAAATTTTTTCAAATATTTCAATGCTGGTTTTATAAAGTAAAAATATACCCCCGCCAAATAATATAATGTCACGACCAGTAACACCAAAGTCAACTATATAGAAAAAAGGGTCTTTTAAACTCATAATCCAGGAAATACTGAACAATAGTATAACCCTAAAAATGAGGGCTAGAGATAAACCAATAGCGCGGGCTTTTGCTTGTTCTTTTTTGGGAAGTTTGGTGGCAACAATGGCAATAAAAATTACATTGTCAATACCTAATACTACTTCAAGCACTGATAGCGTAAGTAAACTAATTAAACCTGGAACAGTTAAAATTTCTTGATAATTTATCATATAAAAATAAAGTTGCAAATTTAATCAGATTATCAAAACAAATGATTTTTATTTTATGTTTCGGTTATTAACAATAAAATACCTGGGTCTTTTACAAACCTTTTATTACAATGGTTATTGCTTAATTTAGGTGCGGTTTAAAAAAATATAACTTAGTATATTGACTTATTAAAACTATAAAATTACTTTTACCACTTGCAAAGCCAACAATAATATGCCAGAGGTACAAATTGACCTAGAATTAGAAAAAAAGGAAATATTAAAACGATATCGTACTTTATTAAAATCGTGCAAACGCATGATGGATAAAAACGATAAGTTAATGATTCGAAAAGCCTTTAATTTGGCTGTTGAATCGCATAAGGACATGCGCAGAAAAAGCGGTGAACCTTATATTTATCATCCAATTGCTGTAGCCCAAATTGCAGTTAGTGAAATTGGATTAGGACCAACATCAGTAGTATGTGCACTTTTACATGATGTAGTTGAAGATACTGATATATCATTGGAGGATATTAAAATGATGTTTGGCGAAAAGGTAGCCAAAATTATTGATGGTCTCACCAAAATATCGGGCGTTTTTGATCAAACATCTTCGCTTCAAGCGGAGAATTTCCGTAAAATGTTACTCACATTAAGTGATGATGTAAGGGTAATATTAATTAAGCTTGCCGACAGGTTGCACAACATGCGCACACTGGAAAGTATGAAGCGCGACAAACAATTGAAGATTGCGAGCGAAACGCTTTACCTATATGCTCCTTTAGCACATCGTTTAGGATTAAATACCATAAAAACCGAGCTCGAAGATTTAGGTTTGAAATACACTGAACCTGAAGTTTATGATGATATTAATCAAAAACTAATTAACTCACAGCGTGAAAGAAATAGATATATCAATAAATTTAGTTTGCCCATTATTAATTCATTAACTGAAGCTGGGATGGATTTTGACATTAAAGGTCGCTCAAAATCTATCAAATCTATCAGAGATAAAATGAAAAAACAAGCTGTTCCCTTCGAGGAAATTTATGATATTTTTGCCATTAGAATAATCATCAAGTGCCCTATTGAAAACGAGAAATCTGAATGCTGGCGCGCCTATTCCATAGTTACGGATTTTTATCATCCTAATCCTGACCGTTTGCGCGATTGGATTTCAACACCAAAGGCAAATGGTTATGAGTCTTTACATACCACTGTGATGGGGCCTGATGGCAAATGGGTTGAAGTGCAAATAAGAACTGAAAGGATGGATGAAATTGCAGAAAAAGGTTACGCAGCACATTGGAAATATAAATCCTCAGCTTCCGAAACAGCCCTCGATGAGTGGATACAAAAAATACGCGAGTTGCTCGAAAATCCTGAAAGTAATGCTTTGGATTTCCTTGACGATTTTAAATTGAATTTATTTTCGGAAGAAATATTTGTATTTACTCCTAAAGGTGAATTAAAAACTTTGCCAAATAATGCTACTGCACTAGACCTAGCCTACGAAATACATTCTCACGTAGGCAATAGATGCATTGCTGCTAAAATTAATAATAAGTTGGTCTCCCTGAGCCATCAATTAAACAGTGGCGATCAAGTGGAGGTACTTACTTCGGTAAAACAAAAACCAAAAGAGGAATGGCTTAATTTTGTTGTAACTGCAAAAGCAAAATCTAAAATTAAAGAAGCCTTAAAAGTAGAGAAAAGAAAAAAGGCGGATGAAGGCAAAGAAATGCTGGTGAAAAGATTGCATCAATTAAAAGTTAATGTAAATAAAGACAATTTGGAGAAAATTCGTGAGTTTTTTGCCGCTCCAACCTTACTTGATTTATATTATAGAGTAGCCATTGGAACTATTACTATAAAAGGAATAAAAGATGCAACAAATGAAGACGGAACAGTTAAAGTTAAGCTAACAGCCAATAAACCTGAATTAAAAACCTTAGAACAATTGGTTTCTAATGTGCGAGGTAAAGCCGATATGTTGGTGATTGGTGAAAACGTTGACAAAATTGATTATAAAATTTCAACATGTTGCAATCCTATTCCTGGTGATGATGTATTTGGTTTCGTTACCTTAAAAGATGGGATTCAAATTCATAGGGTAAATTGCCCTAATGCTACTGAACTTATGAGTAACTTTGCATACAGGGTAGTAAAAGCTAAATGGACCAATCAAGAGAGTATATCCTTCCTAGCCGGCATTAAAGTAACAGGTACTGATGAGGTTGGTATTGTAAATAACATCACAAAAATTATTAGTAATGAGTTAAATGTGAACATGCGTTCCATAAGTTTTGATACTAATGATGGTATATTTGAAGGTACCATTATGGTTTTTGTGAATGATACCAATCATTTAACTGACTTAATGAAAAAATTGAAAAAAGTAAGTGGCGTGCTCACGGTGAATAGGGTTGATTCAAATTGATATATGTACCCAAAATATGGATTTGCAATGTCATCAATTAAAAATTTCAATCACATTAAATGTAATCGAGCTATTTACAATTGAGGGAGTAAAGATTTATTTTCCTTTTTAAAATGGGAGTAGGTGCTTAAGATTGAAGCAACATGACTTGTGTAAATTTCTTATGTTTAATACCGATTATACAAAATAAATAGTCCATTAATATCATAATATAATTTAGTTATATCGACATTAACCATTGTAAATTGATTAAATAACATTGGGCTATTTAATAAATACAATCGGTATAATTTGGATTAAACTTTAAATTATACCAAATAAAAAAGCCCATTCAATTGAACGGGCTTTAAAATACTTAAGGTGTGATTATTTTTTATCAGAAGCCTTAGTGTCAGCATTTGCTTTTTTATCAACTGCTTTACCATCGTGGCAAGATTTTTCTTCACCAGCTTTAGCACATGCTTTTGCAGCATTATTTTTGCAGCATGATTTTCCTTCTTTGGTGCATTCTTTTTTAGTTTCTTTTTTGTCTTTGTCTTTCCCGTCATTGTTTAGGTTAGAGGCAGAAACTGAAAAAGAGAAAGCTGCTACCGATAAAAATAAAAATAGTTTTTTCATTGTATATGTTTTTATTAATTGTTTCTAAATTCAAAGCAAAAGTAATAAAATAAATTTGAAACAACATGTTTAACAGAGAATATTTGTTAACTGAATTTCGTTTTAGGTTAAAAACTATTGTTGAATTGCTATATTTGGACGTTTTTTTAAGAAAAAATATATGACAAACACCAAAAACGCCATGAATTTTGGCGCTATTCTAGGGATTTCACTTTGTATAGTGAGCGCTATTTTTATGAGTTTGGGATTAAATTCTTCAACAATACAACAATGGATTGGATATTTGCTCACTATCGGCATTATTTCATGGGGAACTATAACTTTTAGAGATAAATATAATGATGGTTTTATTAATTACGGTAAGGCCTTTACAAGTTGTTTACTTATTACCTTTTACAGCTCTATCATTCTTGCCTTTTTTATGTATATCTATTTAACTTTTGTGGACCAATCATTAATCGACAAAATATTAGAAAAAGCTGAAGAAGAAATGATGAATAAAAAGCTACCCGATGATCAAATTGAAGAAGCAATGAAAATGACAAGAATGTTCACTACGCCAATTATAATGGCATTTTTTACGATAATCATCAATACATTTATGGGGGCTATTTTTGGATTGATTACTGCTGCATTTTTAAAGCGCGATAATCCTAATTTCAATAACTTCATTAAAGAAAACGAATAGTGATAAAAGCATCAATTGTAATTCCATTATTGAATGAGCAAGATTCATTAAAAGAGCTTGCTCAATGGATTGAGCGGGTATTGACAGCTCATAACATTTCGTATGAAATTATTTTTGTTGATGACGGAAGTACCGATCAATCATGGAAAATTATTCATGATATGACGGTAGTTGATAAAAGAATTAAAGGAATAAAATTCCAACGTAATTATGGAAAAAGTGCTGCCCTAAATACTGCTTTTAATCTAGCCGAAGGTGAAGTAGTTTTCACCATGGATGCCGATTTACAAGATTCTCCAGACGAATTGCCTGCCATGTTTAATATGATTGTGAATGATGGCTTTGATTTGGTTTCGGGATGGAAAGAAAAAAGACATGACCCACTCTCAAAAACAATTCCTACCAAATTATTTAATTGGGCTACACGAAAAATGAGCGGTATTGAATTACATGATTTTAATTGCGGTTTAAAGGCCTACCGTAAAAATGTAGTTAAAAGTATTGAAGTGTATGGCGAAATGCATCGCTATATTCCGGTCATAGCCAAATGGGCTGGATTTAAAAAAATTACTGAAAAATCGGTTACTCATTATGAGCGTAAGTTTGGTGTGAGCAAGTTTGGTTTAGAGCGTTTTGTAAATGGATTTTTAGATTTAATGACCATCACCTTTGTGAGTCGATTTGGGAAAAGACCAATGCATTTTTTTGGTTTTATTGGTACTCTCATGTTTATGCTAGGTGGTGGTGTTTCCATATGGTTAATCCTCGAAAAAATAATTAACATATACAAACATGCATACGTGCGTGATGTAACCGACCAACCTTTATTTTACCTTGCTTTAATAAGTATGGTGATTGGTACGCAATTGTTCTTAGCTGGCTTTTTAGGTGAGCTCATAGCACGAAATTCGCCCAATAGAAATACTTATTTAATTGAAAAGGAATTGAATGTAAATTAAACTACTGAGCGAGTTTAAACATGTATATTAATTCATTTTTAGTAAAACAGTTGCATTTATCACATCAACAAATAAAGGTAGATATCGCTTCTTCTTTGGTTTTTATTGACAATGAAATTGCTCATCAAAAGCAAATTATTTACCCTCATCAAACCATAAAATATAAGCAACAAATTATTCAAGAAGGCAAGACTTTATTTTATTATGCCTTTCACAAACCCATTGGCGTTGAAAGTACCTTAAATATACATATTCCAAATAATTTGATAGAAGCCACGGGTATTAAAGAATATTTTTTTCCAATTGGCCGCCTTGATAAAGCTTCAGAAGGTTTAATGATTTTAACCAATGATGGTTTTTTATATAACCAAATAACAAATACAGAAAACACAATCGAAAAAAAGTATTTGGTTGAAACCAATAAATTAATTGATGACGATTTTATTGAAAGGATGGCAAATGGCATTGAAATAATGGGAAGAAAAACCAAAGCATGTCAAATTAATAAAATGAATTCAAAAACTTTTATGATAACACTTGTTGAAGGTAAAAATCGACAAATTAGAAGAATGTGTTATAAGTTGGGATACGAGGTTTGCATGCTTAAACGCCTGGCCATAGGCAAATTGAAGTTAGATGATTTGCCACTAGGTTGCAGTAAAATGGTAACAAAGTCCGAAATTATCTAATTCAAAAATCGAGTACTTAAATTGTTTTTAGTGGATTTCTTCTTCTACCATTTTAAGCACTCTTTCATCCCAAAGTATTTTATAATGCCCAGCATTTTCTATTGGAATTAATTTGCAATTGTTTAAGTTTTTAGCCACCTCTACCGCGTTTTCAAAGGGAATTACTTTGTCATTTTTATCATGTATAATAAGCGCTTGTTTAATTTCAATTTGATGACAAAGCAAACTTGCAGTCATTTCATCTATGCTGATACTATACCTTTTTTGTACCTTTTCTTCCATTTTTTGCTGCACTTTTTTACCCACCTTGAGCAGTGTATAAAAATCATCAAATGCTTTTCTCATTTGATTTGGGGTGGTAATCATTATCATTTGTTGGAGGCTTATATTTTTGTGATGCAACAGGGCATTCATCAAAACCACACTTCCAAAAGAATGAGTAATAGCAACATCTATATGGGCTATTTGGTTGCAAATAAGCAAGGCAGCATCTGAATTTCTAAATAAGGTGGTTTGTTTGCCACCACTTTGTCCATGGGCAGGGCAGTCAAAGGCAATTACCGTATAATTATGTTCAGTTAGTAATTTTACAAAAGCACCTAAACTGCCCGCATTGCTTTCCCAGCCATGCACCAGTAAGGCTGTTTTGGTACCCTTTCCCCAGCTGTACTTTTTTATGTAAGTATCTTCAAAAGGGATATTTTCACTTGTGGCCGTCTTCAGCACTTCAATTTCTCTATCTCTTAGTTTTTTATTGATAGGTGTGCAAAATAATTTGTAAGCAAACTTTGATGCTTTGTTTGTTGAAATTACAGAAAGAGCTTTTAAATAGCGTTGATAAAATTTAAGCATACAGGTATAATTGCCGCAAATATACCATTTGTTATATTTTATATCGATTACACTTTAAATTTAGTCCAATTTCGACATAGCCAAATTGTATTAATTTCAAGTTGTATCGGCATTTACCAAAGCATATTTACTATTTAGTTCAACAAAAAATAAATGCAATTGGTATTATATGCTGAAGATGAATATGAAACTATATTGAATTTTCAATTTTAATTGAAAGCGAAATTTTTTACCAGCTAAAAAGCAAGGTAATTACTTCCTTGATTACTTTATTGTTTCTAAAAAAAATGAAACAACCAATCATTATCAATTTTACAGGTACATTTAATGTTTTTGAATTAGTGTGTTGTAATGAATTTTTGATTCAACCCAAATTAATCAAAAGGAGATTTACAAAATCGAACTACTTGATTTATACCGATGTGTAATAAGTAATGGCCCAAATTTGT
>DAORKI010000077.1:6441-17544 GCA_035439485.1 Bacteroidia bacterium | reverse complement strand
ATAGAAAAGACCTGTAATAAATAAATTACAGGTCTTTTTTTATTGGGATAATAAGATTGGGTTTTTAACCCATATTTCGCATTAGAAATGCGTAAACAATAAAGAAATTGTAAATCAGATTTTTACAAATCTGATCACATTTTCTAAATCGGGATTAACCCAACTTATACGAAAGTGAAATGGTTTTTAGACCATTTCAAACTGAGGTAAATGCCGATGATCATTTGTTAGACCAAATTTGTTTGGTCTACTACAATTATCAAATCGGTATAAATCAAGTAGTTCGATTTTTTAATTCTCCTATTGATTAATTTTGGTTTAATATGTTAGATTTCAACAAACCCGTATTTTAGTTTGAAAAGTAAAAAAAGAAACCTTTCGTATTTTAGTTAATGACAGAATATTATATGCAAAACCTCAATCATGTCTTGCACCTTTCATTACCCTAAAAATATGCAATATATGTGGAAAAACAGCATCCATACTTTCGGTTGCTCCTCTTGTTGAACCTGGTAATGCCATCACTACAGTTTCACCAATAATGCCTACTACACTTCTTGAAAGCATTGAATAAGGTGTTCGTTGTTGGCCATAGGCTCTAATAGTTTCTTCAATTCCTGGAATGCGTTTTTCTAGCATTGGAACAATACTTTCTGATGTTACATCACGTGGAGAAAGTCCAGTGCCTCCTGTAAAAATTACTAAATTTGTTTTTTGATTTAAATATGATGATAACTTTTCTTTGATAATTTTTGATTCATCAGGAATAATTTCGTAACTATTTACTTCTACATTGAATGATTTTAACTTAGCAATAATTGATTTTCCTGCCTTATCTTCTTTTTCACCCTTTGAAATTGAGTCGCTGCAAACAATTACAGCAGCGTTCAATCCAGTGATTTCTTTTTTTACAAAATCACTTTTGCCACCTTTTTTTTCGAGTAATTTAATTTGTTCAATGCAAATATTTTTATCAATTGGTTTCAACATATCATACATAGTAAGAGCAACCACAGATGCAGCATGCATGGCTTCCACTTCAACACCAGTTTTGTAAATAGTGTGAATTTCAACTTCAATAAAAATATGAAGCTCTTCTACATGAAATTTAATTTGAGCAAACTCAATGGGCAAAGGATGACAATCAGGAATCATGTCTGCGGTGCGCTTTGCCGCGAATAAACCAGCGGTTTTTGCCATTTCAAATACATCTCCTTTGGGCACTTGTTTATTTATAATGGCATTAATAGTACCTATAGAACTTACGCGAACTATTGCTTGGGCAATAGCTATACGAAGGGTGTTGCTTTTATGTGTAATATTTACCATCTTTTAATTGTTAACTTTCCAAGTTGCATCTTTGTTATTAATTATTTCCTTACCCCAAATAGGTAACTCTTTTTTTATTTCTTCAACTATTTCTGAGCAAGCATCAATAGCAGCCTTTCGATGTTTGGAAGAAGTAAAAACAAATAAGCAAATTTCTCCTGATTTAACTTCCCCTAAACTGTGATAAATATGTAAACAGGTGAGATCAAATTTTACAAATGCTTTTTCCCGAATTTCATGTGCTTTTTCTAATGCCATTTCTTCATATGCAGAGTATACGATAGCATTTACAACACCTTCATCTTTCCTATCTGCGCGCACTTGACCTAAAAAAATACTATGTGCACCTATTTCTGTTTTTACACTATGATGTGCAATGCTTTCTGCAATTTTTTGAGAAGAAATTGCCCCCTTTATGAATATATTTTTATGAGTTGACATTGTTTAATGTTTTATTTATTGGGGATAAACTACTCATAATTCCTCCATTAATAGAATATACATTTTTGTTAGGAAATTTTTTTTTGATTAGCTGAATGGCTTTAATACTGCGTGTTCCTGACAAGCAAAACACGAGTAAATTATTTTTATTTGGTAAAATTTCTTCTAGCTCATTAAATTGAGATAATGGTAATTCAAAGCAATCTACTGATTTTATCTTAGGAAGCTCATTCAATTCTCGAACATCAATAAAAATGGAATTCTTTTTATCATTAGCAAAAATTATTTCGGCCTCATTCCAATCTAACAAAGATGAGGAATGACATGAATTTTCATAATCATAATGAGCAAACTCATTTTTGTTTTTAGGAGTCTTAATTATTTCATTTTGAGCGGAAGAAATTTCTATTTTGTAAAAATCTTGCTGCAATAAATTATAATATAAAATTTCGCCAGCTAATGTTTTCCCTATGCCCGAAATAACTTTTATAGTTTCTGCCGCTTGCATGGTGCCTATTATACCCGGAACAACACCAAGAACTCCTGTGGAATTACAATCAGGAAACTGCGATGGTTGAGGTGGATTGGGAAATAAGTCGCGATAAGTAAATATTTCTCCTCTTTCATTCATAAAATTAAAAACACTAATTTGCCCTTCATATGAATATATAGCACCATATATTAATGGTTTGTTAAGTATAACGCAGGCATCGTTAATCATATAACGTGTAGAAAAGTTATCGCAACAATCTAAAACAACATCATATTTTTCAATAATGGTCAGTGCATTTTTATTGTTTAAAAATGTATCAAATGCTTCAACAGAAATATCTTGATATTTTTGCTTTACATGTTGAGTTGCAACTAAAGATTTGCTTTTTCCAATATCGTTTTCCTGGTAAATAATTTGTCTGTTTAAATTTGAAATATGGATGAGGTCACCATCTACTATTCCAATTTTACCTATACCCGCTGCTGCCAAATATAAAATTGCAGGACATCCCAATCCTCCAGCTCCAATAACTAATACTGATGCATTTGTGAGTTTCCATTGCTTTACTTCACCAAATTCTTTTAAAATTACTTGTCTGTCAAATCGATTCATTATCATCTCATTTATCCTCCCGAAAAAGGAGGTAATAATGCAATTTCATCTGTCACTTTTAATGCGACATTATGCTGTACAATTTTTTTGTTAACTGCTATATTAAATTGTAATTCTTTTAATTGCGGATATTTTTTATTTAATTCATCAACAAATTCATTGATATCATTGGTAATTTCCATAGTTATTTCTGAAGCATTTAACTTTTCGGACAATAGACCAAATGCCTTAACTACAATTTTTGATGTAAATATATCTGAATCCATCTTACCCTATTAATTATGATTCAAATTTATGAAAAGTAATATAATACTTATAAAACTTTTAATAGGATAATTTTTCTACCTAATTAATAATAATCAAATTCATTGAAATACTGATTAATTCAATTTAAGAATTTTTAAAGAATGTATTTCATTTCCATTTTTCAATTCTAACCTATACAAGCCTGAATTGAGCGTTTCTGCAGGAAAATCAAGTATATTATTTCCTTCTTCAAAATTTACAATTTGAGTTGAAATTAATTTTCCTTGCATGTCATATAAATTGGCATGCATGTTACTTTTATTTTTTGAAGAAATAATATTAATTTGATTGTTAATTGGGTTAGGGGAAATAGTAAAATAGGTGTTTTGAAGCTCATTTATTTTTATCCCTACAACCGTTACCAAATACGAATTGGAACTGGCAAAGCAACCCAAACTATCAAAAACTGTGACCGTATAATTGCCTATTTGGGTAGGGAATAAGTTTTGTAAGGTTGCTCCATTAATGGCTACTCCATTATAATACCATTGATATGCGTATGCAGGTGTTGATTGTAACTCTCCGCTAACTGGCGATATTGTTGGCATAGAAGGATTTGGATTTACTGTAATGGTAATATCATCACTTGTTGAACAGCTTCCATTTGTTCCTGTTAAAGTGTAGGTTGTTGTTGTTAAAGGACTTGCAATAGGATTTGAACTAGTTGAATTAACCAATGTTGAGGAGGGTGACCAAGAATAGTTTGTGGCCCCTGAACCATTTAATTGCAAACTACTACCTTCACAAACAGCAATATCACCGCCTGCATTGGTTTGTGGAATTGCATCTACCACAATAAAATTTGTCATCAATAAAGTATCGGCACCTAAAGGATTTGAAACAATCAATTGTACATCATAAGATCCTGGCGTGTTGTAACAAATTCCTTGTGGGTTTTGAGTTGTTGAGCTGGCAGGTGTAGCACCAGGGAATGACCAATTCCAGTTATTTGGTGCATATAAACTATTGTCATTAAAATTAATGCACACTCCTTCACAAAAATTAGTGTTACTACTATTAAATGCAGCAGATGGTGGCACCTGTGCCAGATAATTAGGTTGATTTAATGAAGCAATAAATCCATTAAAATTTATTAAACCATTATTGTTAAATAATAAATTCTGATAACCAGGTGCAGCATCAAAATCTACTAGTCCAGTATAATAACCTCCAATATATATAGAATTATTGCTTGTAATTTTTAATGCACTTGGTAATATCATTGCATTTGTATTAGTTGCTTCATATAGCTGAGCGTTTAAATATTGCCCAACAGAAGAATACCTTACCAACAAGCAAGCCGGATTTGTTGCAGCCAACACTACAGAGGCCGGACTAGGATCTAAATCAACATTGTTAAAATACTCAGATATAATAGTTGGATTGCCATTATTATCAGTTGCCATATATGGAAATCTTTTAGTTCCAGTACTGATACCCCACAATAAGTTTCCAGATGTGGAATACTTAACTAAAATTGATTTATTACCAACTAAAAAAGTACTGTCTGGTCCAGGGTCAATATCAATATTGTCTAAACCGTTTCCCATAAAAGCATTAAAATAAATATTACCTGCCTGGTCTGTACAAATAGTGGACCCTGCGGAATTATTGCTTAAATTACCTATTTTAAACGCCCATTGATACACTCCTGCACTGTCATATTTTGCAAGATAATAGTCAAAGTCTCCCGAAACGCCCGTAGTATAAACTATGGCATTTCCACCTTGTACATTAAAATTACCAAAGCCTTCCATATTTCCATTGGTGATAATGTTATTGTTATTATCAACAGCAACACTTGTTATATTTTCGGCCACTATTTTAAATGCATTAATAAAATTCCCGTTGGCATCATATTTGGCAACATAACAACTTGATATACTTTGTGGCGTAGTTAAATTAAAAGTTCCAGTTGCTGAGGGATCAAAATCAATAAGTGTTTTAAACATTCCCACCATTATAACATTTCCGTTATTATCTATTGCAATATCACGGCCTTCATCAACTAAAGACGAGCCAAATGTATGTATCCATTGTAACACACCACTACTATTGTATTTTATTAAAAATATATCTTGAACTCCACCAGGTAGGGTATAATATGTGCTAGGACTATTATTAACATCAAAGTAAGTAGTTAATGTAAAATATCCTGTAACATAAATATTTTCATCGTTATCTATTGCTAATGCTTTTATACAAGACCTGCCTTTTATTTGATTGGCCCAATTTAAAGCACCAGTACTACTATAGGACGCAATATAAACGTTAGAATCAAGAGAACTGGTGTAAATTAAATTATTTGCAGAGTGGTCTAAATCAATTGTGCCGGTAAACATACCTGCTACAATTACATTACCATTATCAGCAACATCCATTGCTGTAACTCTTTCTTTGCTTGTTCCTGAGCCTTTAAATGCAAACCCAAACTGGTAACTTCCATTTAAAGTGTAATTGGCAACAAACTCTGTTGAGTTTGTCATGTTTAAAGTATTTACCGAAGCGCTGGGGTCAACATCAAAATTGGAATTAAAACTACCATTCATCCAAACTTTGCCATTAGTATTGCTTATCTTAATTTCTGAAACACCAGTTGATGCCAAACGAAATGCCCATCTGTAACCTCCTGTAGAATCGTATGAGGCAAGGTAATGATTATTAGTTGTACTTGGATTTGAAGAAATATTAACAGTGCCAGTCTTATAGTCAAAATCTTTAACATCAATGAAAGTGCCCGAAAGATAAATATTTGATTGTTCATCTAAACCTATACTATAACCTACCGAAATATCTGTATATGCGGCATAAGCCCAAATACAATTTCCACTTACAGCCAGTTTAGCTATATAATCACAACCACTGGCAGTTCCTGAAGTAAGATAAATTGAAGGGTTTTGGAAATAAGCATTCCCGCGTAATACACCAGTCAAAAATACTTCACCCACATTATTTGCAGTTAAATCCATTATATCTATGTTAGAACCACTCACTGGTGATGCAATAGGCTTGTTCCAAACCACTTGACCAGCTGTATTAAATTTACTAATACAAGTAAAATTGGCAGAGGTTGAATTTATGATAGTTAAAGAATCAATAAATGCAACATTTCCTTCATAATTAACACCTATATAAATATTGTCATTTAGATCAATTGCAACACCACCCAAAACATCAATTAGTGTAGTTCCTAAGTTTTTAGCCCATAGCAACAAACCATTCTGGTCAAACTTAGCCAAAAATGCGTCTGAATTGGCACTCCCACTTGAATAAGTTGCTAAATTATGCACCCCATTTGATGGATCAATGTCAACTGTATTATTGAAATCACCAGCCAAAATAATGTTATTTTGATGGTCAATTACAATTTTTTTTGGAGTAAAAGTAAAAGCATTTGCAAAAGATTTTACCCACAATAAATGCATGGAAGGATCGTATTTGGCTATAAAAACATTTCCAAGACCATTTACAGAAGTAATAGCATTAGAATTATAAGGATCTAAATAGGCCGAATCCTGCAATCCTCCTGCAATATAAATATTTCCATTATCATCTACTGCCACTGCATCAAACGATGTTTTATTAGTTAATGGACTAATTGCAAAAGCACGAACCAAGGCAGTACTGCTATCATACTCTGCAAAAAAAGCACCGTAGCTTGAAGCTGTTATATGATTCGTACTCACAAAATAAGTGCTTGATGATGGATCTACATCCACTGTACCAGACACTTTTCCAACTGTAATATAATGATCTTGGTTTGTAATACAAGAACTATTAATAGTTAAATAACCAGGACCAACATTGCCAATTTCATGACTCCAATTATGAGTAAAATATTGTGCATTTACATAAGAATTAAGAGAACTTAAAACAAATAGCCCAAACAAAGGGCGTAAAAAATTATTCATGGTAGTAAGTGTAAAATTAATTTCGAAAATAATAAAATTTTCTTACTGCTCATGTATTAAACCAAACATTCATGAAATATATAGTCATTTAATAGAATCTCATTTCAAAATTAAATTTAATACCAATGACAACTAAAAGTCTGATTATAGAATGCTTTATAGCCATCCAACCTTATCAAATCAATAATTAATTATACCTGACAAAAAAAATTAACATTGATGCGAACTTATTTTGTGCTAAAAAATTAGTTAGCTTTAAAACTCAAAGACATAATAATCTATATTTGCTTATACTTTAACGAACATTCACGAAATTTTATACTTCTATGAGAAACATCAGCCTTGCAATTCTTTATTTTATTTTTTTTACCCCCATTCTTAATGCTCAAACTCATACCACACATTTATTATCATATACCACACTCAGTCTTGAAATTGCAGATTTAGATGATGATGGCGACCAAGATTTTTTAACTGGTGGTATTAGTAATTTACAATGGCAAGAAAATAACGGAACAGGTGTATTCACAAGTCATACGATTACCCAAAATTTTGATGAAACACATGCATTTAAAGTAATTGATTTTGATGGCGATGGTGACAAAGATATTGTTGCCTCTTCATTTACAACTAATCAAATTGTTTGGTTAGAAAATGATGGTGACCAAAATTTTACACTAAATTCTATTTCGACTGCAGCAGGTGGATGTGCAGGTTTGGATGTAATTGATTTTGATAATGATGGCGATCAAGATGTAGTGGCAACTGGTTATAACAGCGATGAGGTTTTTTGGTTACAGAATAATGGAAGTCAAGTGTTCACTAAAAATGTGATTAGAGGTAATTTTAATGGTGCAGCCTCTATAAGAGTATTTGATGTGGATACCGATGGAGATAAGGATATTGTTACTTCAGGAATACTTTGTGATAGTATCATTTTGCTCCGTAATAATGGAGGTCAAACATTTCTTCAACAATTTTTACATCCTTTAGATGGCCCAAGATCATTAAGATTAGTTGATTTTGATAATGATGGAGACACTGATATTACTTTTGCTGGAGATGGTGGTTTAGGTTGGATTTTAAATGCTAGTGGGATATTAACTGTAAATCAATATAGCCCAACATACACACGCGATTTTTATGTGGTTGATTTAAATAATGATAATTTTAAAGATTTGGTTTTTACAAACTATGCCGATGATTACATTTCATGGCAGAAAAATAATGGCAATCAAACATATACAGGCATGGGCTATATTGACAGTTTTATAAATAGTCCAGTTGCGGTTGGTGCTGCCGATTTCACAGGAGATGGATTTAAAGAAGTTATTGGGGTATCTAACCAAGAAGTTAAATTTTGTACCAACAATGCTGGATTATCTTTCACAAAAAAAGCCTTGAACTATTATATGTACACTGTTAAATCAGCCTGCCATGGTGATTTTGACAATGATGGTGATGTAGATTTGATGGCCGTAGGTTATTTCAATGTTTATTTTTATCGAAATGACGGAAATAATCAATTCACCACAATCAAAGTTTTCTCAACAAATAATTCTTTTGGGGGTGAAGAAATAAGGGCAGTTGATATGGATGGCGATGGCGATACAGATGTAGTATATACTGAAGGAGTAGGTAACAGAATTAGTTGGCTCGAAAATCAAGGTGCTGGTAATTTTGTGTATAGACTGGTGTATAGTTTGATTGATCCTAAAGGTGTACATTGTATTGACTATGATTTTGATGGTGATATGGATGTTGTTGCAGCTACTGTAGAAACATTTTCATTGTCGGCTATTTATTGGTATGAAAATAATGGAAGTGAGGTCTTTACCGAGCATCTTGTAAATGGCTCTTACGCTTTTCCTAATGGTATTTTTGCACTTGATTGGGATAGTGATAATTACATGGATGTTGCTGCAGCATATTCAGGAACAGGCGGATCTCAAAAAGTTATTTTACATGATGGACAAAATGGTTGGAATATTACTGTAAACAATAACTCGCAAGGTGCAAGTTCTGTTTATGCAATTGATATGGATAACGATGGTGATATGGATATTTTATCATCTGGCTTTAATGATTATGATATTATTTGGTATGAAAACCCTAATTATACTCCACATACTATTGATGGTAATGCACAAGGAGCAACTCATGTGTTTGCAGGTGATATGGATGGTGATGGAGATATTGATGTAGCATCTACCTCCAGTACCGATGATAAGGTAAGTTGGTATGAAAATAATGGAAATCAGTCATTCACAAAAAAAAGTCTAGCAAGCAATGTTCCTTACCCAGAATCTATTGAAGGTGGTGATATTGATGGAGATGGTATTATGGAATTGTATAGCGTGTGTAAAGAATCACACAGTGTTGCAATTTATTATAAAGTACCAGCACCTCCACCACCTGTATTAACAACTTGTGGTGATTTATTTATTTCTGAATACATTGAAGGTTCTTCCAATAATAAAGCCATAGAAATTTATAATCCAACATCCTCTACCATAGATTTATCAAATTATAGTATTGGGGTTTATTCCAATGGTGCTACATCCCCTTCACAAACAGCTACTTTAGCAGGCACAATTGCTTCCAATGGTGTTTATGTAATTACGCATCCTTCAGCTGTGGCTGCAATTTTAAACAATGCCGATCAAACTTTTGGATTTAATTTTAATGGTGATGATGCAATTGGGTTATTAAAATCAGGCCAACTTATTGACATTGTAGGAAAAATTGGTGAAGACCCCGGTACCGAATGGTCGAGTGGTGGAGTAAGTACTCTGGATAAAACACTAGTAAGAAAAAGTACTGTTTCTAAAGGAAGTAATTTGAACATTAACTTTGTGGCTGATACTGAATGGGACGTATTCTTGATTGACGATGCTACACATTTAAATGCACATATTTCTCAATGTGCAAATTACTGTCCACCTAGCCTTAGCATTACTGCTACAAGTACAAATATATGTGCTGGTGCCTCGGTTACTTTTGCTACAAATGCTACTAATCAGGGAACAAGCCCAGTATATCAATGGAAAAAAAATGGAAATAATGTGGCTACTGGAACAAGTTATACTACTTCAACGCTAACCAATAATGATGTTATTACATGTGAATTAACAAGCAGTTTAGCTTGTGCTATTGATCCAATTACAAGTAATAGTATTACCATAACTGTGAGTCCATCGGTTACTCCATCAATCAATATATCGGCAAGTGCAACAACAATTTGTAGTGGTACAAATATTAATTTCACAGCAAACGCAACTAATGGAGGAAGTGCCCCAACATATGTTTGGAAAAAAAATGGCAATACAGTTGGAACAAATGCTTCAACATACAGTAGTAATGCATTGGTCAATGGCGATGTTATTACTTGCATATTTACTAGCAACGCAGGATGTGTTACTGCCAATAACATCACAAGTAATAGTATAACTATTAACGTGAATCCTTCGGTAACACCAAGTATTACAATTAGTACGAATAACACAACTATTTGTGCTGGAACCTCCATCACTTTTACTTCAACACCAGCAAATGGTGGTACAACACCAGGCTATCAATGGTATAAAAATAACAATATAATTGCTGGTGCAACTAGTGCGAATTATACCACATCAACTGCCATTAATGGCGATGTGTTTAAATGTGTGCTAACAAGCAATGCATTATGTGCCACAACCTCATCTGCAACTTCAAACAATATTGCGATTACAGTAAATCCATTACCAGTAGCTTCCACAATTTCAGCAGGAGGTCCAACAACATTTTGTAGTGGTGGATACGCTGTGTTAAGTGGCAATAATAATGGTGGAACATGGAGTAATGGTGAAACAACTGCATCAATAACTGTAACTACTAGTGGAAGTTATTATGTTATTAACAGTAATTCCTGTGGGTCAATAAATTCTAATAGTATAAATATTACTGCCAATCCACTGCCAACCGCATCAACAATTTCGGCAAGTGGAGCCACCACTTTTTGCGCGGGCAGCT
>DAORKI010000077.1:0-6341 GCA_035439485.1 Bacteroidia bacterium | reverse complement strand
ATTATTTTGTGACGAACACCAACAATTGTGGCAGTGTTAATTCAAACACTATTAACGTGTTAGTGAACGCAACACCAACCGCATCAACAATTTCGGCAAGTGGAGCCACCACTTTTTGCGCGGGCAGCTCAGTCACTTTATCGGGAAATGTAGGTGGTACTTGGAGTAATGGTTCAACAACAGCAAATATTACAGTAAATGCGAGTGGAAATTATTTTGTAACTAATTCAAATAATTGTGGTACAATTAATTCAAATACCATTGCTGTTACAGTAAATCCTTTGCCAACAGCTGCAAGCATTACAGCTAATGGACCCACAACAATATGTACAGGAGCAACAGTAACTTTATCGGGAAACAATAATGGTGGAACTTGGAGCAATGGTGCTTCTACATCAAGCATTGTAGTTTCTACAACAGGAAATTATTTTGTGACGAACACCAACAATTGTGGCAGTGTTAATTCAAACACTATTAATGTTGTTGTAAGCAATGGACCAGTGGCTTCCGTTATTTCAACCAATGATGCTACTACTTTTTGTGAAGGAAATAGCATAACATTAGCTGGAAATGTTGGTGGAATATGGAATAATGGCTCTTCTTCGGGCACTTTAAATGTTACACAAAGTGGTGATTATTTTGTTACAAATTCTGATGCTTGTGGCAGTGTCACTTCTAATCACATTATTGTAATTGTTAATCCTTTACCGGTTCCTGCAACTATTGCCACAAATGGTCCAAGCAGTATTTGCAATGGAAATTCTGTTGAATTAGTAGGTAATGTTGATGGAACGTGGAGTAATGGTGCAACCACTCCTAGTATAGTTGTAAATAACGCTGGAAGTTTTTACGTCACAAATACTAATAATTGCGGAACAGTTAACTCAAACACAATTAATATAGTAGTTGATTCATTGCCAGCAGTACCAACAATTTCTGCCATTGGAGCCACTACCTTTTGTTCAGGCAGCACGGTGGTTTTAACTGGGAATGTCAATGGAGTATGGAGTAATGGTGAAAGTTCACCTGCCATTGCTGTTGGAGTTTCTGGAACTTATTTTGTAACTAATACCAACGGATGTGGAAATAGTGTTTCAAATCAAATAGTTGTTTCAGTTTTACCTGCAGCTGTGATTCCATTAATTACACAAAATGGATTCACATTAGAGGCTTCGACAGGTTATAATTCTTATCAATGGTTTAACAATAATTTCCCCATACCAAATGAAACAAATGCAACTTTTATTCCAACTGCTTCAGGGGATTATTACGTGTTAGTGGTGGATAGTAATGGTTGTCAAGCCCAATCGGCTGTTTATAATTTTGTATTTGTTTCATTGAGTGAAAGTGAATTAAATGCAGACTTGTTGTTTATGCCAAATCCATCATCTCATTTGCTTACAATTTTGTCAAAAAATAATTCACTTTTAAGTGGAAATTTAAAAATTTGGAGCGTGAATGGTGATTTAATTTTAGAACACCAGTTAAATAATCAAAATCAAATTAAAATTGATGTTAGCCAATGGGCAAATGGAATGTATATAGTTGATTTAATAAGCGATATAAACGTTATTAAAACTAAATTTATGAAGCAATAATTAAATTATTTTTGTTTCATAAACTTAAGAAATTGTACTTCATTTTTTGAAGATTGTATTTCCATAATATAAATTCCTTCACTCAATTGAGCTATGGAAATTTCTCCTTTTTGATTGATATTAAATGGAAAAATTTGACCATAAACATTGTAAATTTTAATATTTAGTTGGTTATTGTAATTGCCAATGTAAATTATATCCTTTGCGGGATTGGGATATAAGTTTACTAATTTAGCTTGTAAATCGTTTACAGGCACACATAAATCAATTATTAAATTTGTAGAATCTATTCCACTACAGTTAGCTGAATCAGTATAACTGTAGTATATCCAAAAATTACCTAAGCCCGCAACCATTGGATCAAAGGAATTATTTAATACACCTATACCCGACCAGATACCACCAGTTGGGTTACCATCAGGCAGTGCAATGGAGGAACTAGTTAAACAAATTGGATTTTGTAAAAAAGGCGCATCAACATTTAAACCATAAATTACATTGATACTATCAGTAATGCTGCATGCACCATTAGTGCTTGTTGCAGTTAAAACGTAGGTACCACTTGAGTCTATAAATAAATAGGAAGTATTATCACCATTATTCCACAAAAAATTCATTGCAGGAGCATTATTAATAGCTATAAAAAGTTGTCCATTACAAAATGTTGTATCATTACCTAAACTAATATTTAAATTGGCTTCATAAATAATTGTGGTAATAGTACTATCACAGCCATTTAATCTAGTAAAAACATCGGTGTAAACACCAGCTTGTGTTTGCCAAGCTCCTTGAACAAATAAACTATCTCCTGGGCATAGTGAATATGCATTAGTTGCTTCAACTGGTAAACATAATTTGGTGATAAAAGCGCTATAATAATCATTTGGTGAAGTAACAAAACTATTTCCTATTGGATCAAGGTCCATAGAGTTGCTTACATTTCCCATCCAGTAAATTGCTCCATTGACACAAGTAATGGAGTTGTCATAATTTCCATTTAAAAATTGCCCACCTTGAGTGCCACTCCAAAGTAAATCTCCAGTATTGCTGATACGCATAATCCATGGTACTGCGTTGGCTCCAAAGTTATATGTTGCAACATCATTATCATCTAAGTCTAAATCAGTGTTGCCTTGCGAAATACCATTTATCCAAAAGTCACCATTGTTATCTGTACTAATACTTCTAATATCATCAACCTGTGTACCACCTGTTCTACCTCCCCAAATAAAATTTCCAATATTGGCTCCAAGGCCTACATGAAAATGATCATAATTACCTATAGAAGTAATATTATGAATTCCATTTCCAGGGTCAATATCTATGTTATTATTGAAATGCCCCGTTACACCTATAATATTATTGGTATAAGCAATATCTTTTACAACAGAAGTTGTGATTGAACCCACATCAATAAAGTTTGAGGCCCATCTAAAGTTGTTTAAGGCATCAATACTTAATACAATTCCAGTAAGACTGGCAAATGATGAATTTAGCATATAAGTAGCAGGTCCAGGGTCAAAATCAGTTGTATCTTGGTAAGCGCCACCAACGTAAATATTGTCAAACTCATCAACATCAATACAACGCAAAATATCTAAATTATCCCAAGTTGAAATATGTATAAAATTTCCATTGTTATCTAATTCAAGCACAAAGGAGCCAGAAGTATTTCCATTAGCCACACGAAGTTGCATATTTGGTCCAGGATCAAAATCAATACTATCATTAAAATCTCCACAAAAAAACAAATGTCCATTCGAACTTTGCACCATATCATAAATACGACAGTGGTTTGTGCTATCACCAAATTGAGCCGACCAAAAATAATTACCTAAACTATCAATGGATACTATAAATGCCGAATAAGTGAAAGGAAAGCCGGCCATGGTATGCACATTGGGTCCTGGATTTGCATCAAATGTATTGTTATGAAAGCCACACACAATAGTATGGTTTTCATTATCAGCAAAAACTTTAGTTGGATGTAAGCCAGTGCTATCACCATTGCCAATGAAGAGTTTTACCCAAATTAATTCTAAGTTGTTGGTGTAACGAGCAACATAACATGGATAGCCATTGTTAGCGCTTAATGATTGAACATTTGTTCCAGGATCAAAATCACAAATGCCCCCAAATTGGCCTGAAACATGCAAAATACCTGTATTATCTGCAAAACAATTGGTAATATAGTGCGCGGCATTTTGTGTGCCATCTAAAATTATTGCTTGGTCAAAAACAGGGTTTTGAGCTGTTAATGATTTTGAAATAATAAATATTATAATTGCTAATAGTTTCTTCATGATAGGAATATATTCACGAAGATAATTAAAAATATTATGTTAATTTTAGGGGTATTTTTACTATTAAGATAAGTATTTTAATTTACCCTCATAACTAATCCAACATTAAAAGCAAAAGGAAATCCAATACCTAATTCTGAAAAAACTCCAAAAGTTTCGTTCCAATAATATTTACCACCAAGCACAATTTGTTGTGTATATCTATTTTTTTTACCACCTAATATTTCAATGGAATTATTATAATTTTGAATCACATTTAAATTTTTGTCAATATCGTTTTTAGTTTGGTTAAATTGATAACTTAAGCGCAAGCCAGCATAAATGTCAAGGTCTTTTTTTTCTGAAAAGTGGAATAGAAAACGCACTCCTGTATTATGTCTATCTTGATTTAACTTGTAGTTAATGGCACTATAATTATAACCATATATATTGTTTGTAGTTTGAATATACGCTGTACCATTGGTTACAAAGTTTTGATAGCAATAACTTATTCCTAAACTAAATTTTTGATTCATTCCTAGGTCAGCATTTATGTTTACGGCAGGGCTGGTACTTGAGCTTTCACCACCCGATAAATTAATTACTGTTCCAGCCAAACTCGAAGCTGCACCAAGGCTAATAGATACTTGATTTTTTTCTTGCTGAGCATAAATAAATTCATAAAAAAACACAAGAAATAAGTAAGAAATTAATTTTATTTTCATATTTTTTGACTTTTTAGATTGCTATAATTGATGTAACGAAGTTAACAAAATATTATTGTGGTGAGTGCAAATTTAAGCTTTAATGGTAAGTTTAAAATGAATGCAATTTATATTGTTACTTTTGCAAGTATTCTTTTAAATTATTTTGAATAAAATGATTGGGTAAGATGAATTAAAATAGTTTTCACAAATAGTATGTAAATAATAAAAATGAACCCTTTTTGGATCCAAATAATAACACAAACAACTTTAAAACAAAAACAAAAAAAGGGAATCCCCAAAAGGGAGTTTACTAATTTTGAATTAGCTAAAGGCTACCGCGAATTTTGGATTACTATAAAAGGATTATTGAAAGATTTTCTTTTAATTATTATAGGCGTTTTTTCTGCTTCTTTTGGATTTAAAGGATTTTTATTGTCAAATCATTTTATTGATGGAGGGGCAACAGGTATAGCTTTGTTAATTTCTGTATTAACTAAAATTCCTCTTTATGCACTCATTATTTGCATTAACATACCATTTATAATACTTGGTTACAATACCATGGGAAGGCGTTTTGCTCTTAAAACAACTTTTGCCATTTCGGCACTTGCATTAGTTTTAGCAACAGTTAGCTTTCCCAATGTTACTAATGATAATTTATTAGTAGCTATTTTTGGCGGATTATTTTTAGGAGCAGGCATAGGATTTAGCATACGAGGTGGCGCTGTGATTGATGGTACTGAAGTTTTGGCTATTTATTTAAGCAGGAAATTGAGTACAACAATTGGTGATATTATTATTATAATTAATGTTATAATTTTTTGCACTGCGGCATACTTTTTAGGAATTGAAATTGCTATGTACTCAATGATTACCTACTTGGCAGCATCAAAAACGCTTGACTTTATTGTTGAAGGTATTGAAGAATATATTGGTGTTACTATAGTTGCAGCACACAGTGAGGATATTAGGCAAATGATTATTCATGAATTAGGTAGAGGAGTTACTATTTATTCTGGCAAACGAGGATTTGGTAAAAGAGGTGAAGCCACTGAAGTAGAAATTATTTATACTGTTATTACACGTCTCGAATTAAATAAATTAACCTCCGAAATAGAAAAAATAGAGCCAACTGCTTTTGTGGTAATGAATAGTGTTAAAGACACCAAAGGTGGTATGATTAAAAAAAGACCCTTGCAGCACTAAAGCTTAAATTTTATCTTTTGAAAGTGCATTTTCTTTTTTTAAATGCGAAATAACATTACAAAAATTATTCTGCTTTCACTTTTTACTAAGTCGGGACGCCAATTTGGGTCAAGTGTTGAAGTAACGTAACCTGTTTGTGAAGTTACGCCTCCTTTACCCGCAAAATATGGTACATTGGCATTACGAAAGACAAATTCAGCTCTAAATGTAATACTTTGATTAGGCATAAAGTCGAAGTTGGTAGAACAATCCCAAGCTTTAAATTGATCTCCTGGATTTGCACTAAAAGGGAATGCGCCAGCTGTAAATGTAGGATTATTCAAGCTAGGCAAAGGACTTGCCTGACCAGTAGGATATAAAACTAAATAGCGACCAGGATTGGTCATTACACCACCTCCAACTGTGCAAGCGAATTTATTTTTTGCGAACCAAATTCTGTTATAAATCATCGCACTAGCAAAATATTGAGATGGACCATCTATTAAATTGCCTTTTTCGAAGCCATTCACACCACCTCCTTTTTCATAACCAATATCACAAGTAATTGA
>DAORKI010000076.1:0-17573 GCA_035439485.1 Bacteroidia bacterium | reverse complement strand
GGTTTTCCTGTGACCTATAAAATTCAGGAAGCGCAAATCTACACGCAAGATGGTAGTATAACCCTTAAATCATTTCAACATGGCTAAAGGAAACGGTGGTAAGCCCAGCACTACTGGCAACCAATCAGGAAAAGGAAGAGATAATAATCCTCCAAAACCTAAGAAGTAAAGGAAAGGGGCTCAAAAGGCCCCTTTTATTCTTTTGGTGTTTTTTGTATCATTAATTAAACTTAAATTACAAATGAATAAAATTAAACCTATCAGGTTTAATTGTGTATCTTTTCATAGAATAAGTACTGTAATATTGTATTTAAGATCAGAATTCTTATGACAGTTTGGGTTTAATGGGGTAGTTACCCTTAACTTTGTAGTACTACAAAGTTAAGGGTAACTGGTAACATATCCAAATATCAAGTTTAACTCGAAAAACAAAACTTTTAATAAATGTCCAGTTTATTTTATAATAAACTGGACAAAAAGTTTATATTTGCACTACAATATAAATAATGAAAGTATCTGAATACATATATAATGCTATAGATCGACTTCCTAAGGGTTATGTTTTCACCTATGCTGACTTTAATACAGAGGTGAATCAAAAAGAAGCTGTAATAAAGGCACTGAATCGGCTTGTTGCTTCTGGTAAAATTGCCAAACTAGCAAAAGGCAAGTACTATAAACCCGAAAGTACGCCTTTTGGCAATCTTCAACCCAATCAAGCACAAGTAGTAAAAGACTTATTAGATGATAATGGAAAAATAATTGGATATCTCACAGGCTATAGTATATACAACCAATTGGGCTTAACCACCCAAGTGAGTAATACCATACAAATCGGAAAGAATCAGGTACGCCCCAATTTTAGAAGAGAACGCTATACCATTGCATTTGTTAAGCAAAAAAACATCATCACCAAAGAGAATATTCCTTTATTGCAATTATTAGACACGATAAGATACATCAAAAAAATACCTGATGCAAGTATATTGGATTCATGTAAACGCCTTTTAGCTATGATAAAAAAAATGGAAGGCAAAGAAATAAGTACCTTAGTTCGATTGGCTCTAAAATATCCACCTGCAACAAGAGCATTGTTAGGTGCCTTGTTAGATCAATTGCAAAAAGGCAAAGCAGCCGAACCACTTTTTAAATCACTAAATCCAATTACTAAATATAAAGTAACAGGTGCAACAAAAGCATTGTATACCGCTGACAAATGGAATATTGTATGAGTCGAGGCAATAGTACTTTATCATATAAAACAATTGTTATAGGCGAGTTACATCTTACCATTAAAAATAAAAATACTGCCAGATGAACCTGCACAAAGAAGTAAAATTATTTTCGGACACATTAAGGGCTGCATCACAGCACATGGGTATTAAGTTGGAATTTGTAGAAAAAGATTACTGGATAACGTTAGTGTTAAGTCGTTTGGCACAGAGTAAATATTTTAATGAAGCAGTTTTTAAAGGCGGAACATCACTATCAAAAGGATACAATCTGATAGAACGCTTTTCAGAAGATGTGGACATTGCCATCATACACGACAAGGGTAAAACTGGGAATGAAATTAAAAACATCATTCGCACCATTGAAAAAGAAATCACACTTGATTTAACCGAATTGAAAATGGATGGAGTAACCAGTAAGGGTTCAAGATTCAGAAAATCAGTTTTTGAATATGTGAGCACAGATAAAGGGAATCAAAATAATAAATTAATGGTAGAAGTCAATTCATTCGCCAATCCCTTTCCATTCCAAAGACTCAAAATACAAAGTTTTATATTCGATTTTCTAATGCAAACAGGAAATGAAAAATACATTGAGCAATTTCATCTCAAAACCTTTGAGGTGAATGTATTGAGCAAAGAACAAACCTTGTTGGAAAAAATGGTTTCACTAATACGGTTTTCATTCGAAGAAAATACAGTTGAAAGTATTTCTAAAAAGATAAGACATTTTTACGATTTATATTACTTAATGAACAATCCTGAATGTGCTGAATTTGTATCATCACCTACTTTTAAAAAGCAATTTGATAGTATTGTGCAGCACGACAGAGAAATGTTTGAAGAACCCAAAGGTTGGCAAACTAAATCGATTTCAGAATCACCTCTAGTTAATGATTTTGCAAGAATCTGGAAACAACTAAAAGCAAAATATCAAACTGAATTGTCGGCTTTAGCATATAGACCCATCCCAAATGAAAATGATATTGCAAAATACTTTGGAGAATTAATAAAAAGAATTGAATAAAATTTAATGTAGCAATGCAGAAATAAAACGATTGTATATTTTCTAATAAACTTTAACAATTATGGGTAAGTGTGAAGTAATTATATACCGAAACCCAGACGGTCATTTTAAAATCGATGTGAGGTTGGAATAAGTATCGGTTTGGCTTAAACAAGTTCAAACGACAAATGCAGAAGCACATTAACAATGTTTTTAAATAAGGTGAATTAAACCAAAATACAACTTGTCGGAAATTACGAAAAGTTCAAATTCAAGTATAAATTTTATGGGCGGTAAAATTAAGATAAGGCTTAGATAAGGAACTTTGAATCATACCTAATAATAACTTTTGCGATAGTGCTTGTTCGGAACCACCATTTTACCTCAGTCAAATCAAGTGAAGAATGAATCAGGAGTATACACAATCTTCTTTACGCTACCAAATGCAAAGAAATAAAGAGCAATAGTCCTGATCAACTAAGCAATTAATTTCTATTTGAATTATATCTCGAAATGGCAAGATAAATTAATGGTTCATCATTTGATTTTTTGAGAATTCAAAATTAATAAAGAACAATAAATTTTTAGAAGAACTAATGGTATTTGTGCATTGTTCCTGGGGTAATTTCTCTTTACTATCCTACTTTTATTTTAAGCTACAAAAGAGTGTAATTTCTACGAATAAATTTACACACAAATACCTCCCATTTATCAATCTTAAAAATATCGAAGATGAGAAAAAATAAATTTCCTAATCTTACTTATTTTCACTACCGGCTCCTAGAGAAAGTTTCAAACTCCCTCCAGAAGTAATTCCTAGCTGCAGTATAATTAGTTTACTCTTTCGCTTTCTCCACAAAATACATATCTAAAGCGCCTTTGTTTTTGGCTTGGAGCTTGCCGCGGAACTGGCATGGGTATTGGTTTTTAAGGTGTGCGTAAGTGCTGCTCGAGATGTTGATTTTGCCTGCCTCGCTGTTTTGCTCCATGCGTGCTGCGGTGTTTACGGTGTCGCCCCAAATGTCGTACACAAACTTTTTTACACCCGCAATGCCTGCTACCACAGGACCACTATGCACCCCAATTCTGATTTGAAATTTTTTGCCAGCGGCATGTTGTTTGTTTACAAAATCAACAATGGCGAGGGCCGCTGCAATTACTTGTTGCGCATGCTGCGGATGTGGCTTAGGAAGTCCACCTACAGCCATGTAGGCATCGCCAATAGTTTTGATTTTTTCTAATCCATGTTGCTCTATGATTAAATCAAATTGGGTGAAATAAAAATTAATTTCTTCCACCAGTTCTTTGGGATTCATACTTTCGCTGATGCTGGTAAAACCCACAAAATCGGTAAACATTACCGTAACTTCATCAAATTGCTTGGCCTCTGCTTTTCCTTTGTTTTTAAGCTCTTCGGCCACTTGTGCAGGTAAAATATTGAGCAGCAAATCATCGCTTCTTTTCTTCTCTTTTTTGATGCGATTTCTTTGTCTTAAAAATACGACCATAAAGCCAATGCATATCAACAAAACAAAAGCAATAACATTGCGAATAATTTTTTGACGTCTACTTTCTACCTTGGCAACTGCTTCTTTTTTGTCTTGTGTGGCTTGAGCTGCAGCGGTTTTTTTCTCAAATTCATAATTCAATTGTAAGGCCGTTTGCTTTTGAGCATTCTCTAAGTTGTTGATGCTATCACGAAATTGCATCTGCATTCTGTAGTGTTTTAAGGCGTTTTTGTAATCACCTTTGGCACTATCAAGTTCAGTATAAACGGAATAATGGTTATGTAAAAATTCAACATCGTGGTTGGACTCAGAAATGGTGATGGCCTTAATCAAATTGGCTTCTGCTTGCGCATATTTTTTTTGTTGGGTAAGTACATTCGCAATATTGCTTAGTGCAGCGGCAATGGCTTTTTTATTGCCAATTTCTTCATTTAAGGTGATAGAAGTATTGTAATAATACAAAGCCTTATCATAATCTGATTTTCGTTTGTAGGCAATACCAAGCTTGGTATGAATATCGGCATAGCTTACTTTATCGTTGTTTTTTTTGGCAATGGCCAAAGCTTCGTTGAAATTGGTAATGGCACTGTCGTTATGGCCTTGATACATTTTAATAATTCCTAAATTTAATAATACCATACCTATTCCTGCTTCATCGTTCAAGGCTTTCATGGCAACCAATGCCGATTTATATTTTGCAACTCCTTCTGGATATTTTTTTTGTGAAGTATAAATGGAACCTAAATTTAAATTGGTACTACCAATACCTTCAGCATCATTGATTGATTCGTATAACTTCAATGCGGTTAATTGGGCATTTAGGGCTTCGGTATAATTGCCTTGATAGGTAAAGGTATTTCCTTTATTGCGGTAAATGGTGGCAAGTACCTTTTTGTCATTACTTTTTTTAGCAAAAATTAAGGCAGAATCTAAGTAAACATGCGCCAAAGGAAGTTCGCCTTTTAAGTAATAACAGGTGCCTATTGTTCTTAATGAAACAGCGATTCCTTTATTATATTGAATGATTTTTGAGATGCGTAAGGTATAGTTTGTTTGTAAGATTACACTATCAGTTTTCTCGTAAATAATTTCGCGGGCATATTCGTTATAGGCATCAACAAGGATAGTATCACTCATTTTTAAAGTGCCTGAGTTGAGCTCTTTTTTAGTTTGCATGATTTTGTTAATCACCAATTTTAATGAATCGGCTTTCGAAGCAAAGGCATGATTTTTTGTATGTAGCTGACTAAATACAATGATCAAGAAAAGGCATGTAAAAGGGGTGTTAAAATTAAATTTCATGAGGTTATCAATAGGACATCAAAAATATAATTTTATTAAAATTCCATAAAGGAATGATGAAAAAATTTCGAAAATAGGTTATTGCACGTAGCTCACCAAAATCTCATCTAAACAAATATCATGCTCTTCTTTGGGCACTGCTGCAACTTGTTGAAAGGGATAAAAAATGCCAACTTTATATGCTTGTGGTTGTGAAAAGAGGAAGTTATCGTAATAGCCACCACCATAGCCTAATCTGTATTTTTGAGCATCAAATGCCAAGCCAGGCACTATGATGAGGTCATAATTCCCTTCATACACATCAGGTGTTGCAGGATGTTGCGTACCTTTAATCCCTGTTTGTAACTCATGTAAGCTGTGTAAAATTCTATTTTCTAGCTGTCGTTTGGGCAGTGTTTTGGGGGATACCACTGTGATTTGTTTTAGCAATAAAACATCAAGTAGTGGGGCAATGTCAATTTCATTTGCCATAGGTAAATAGGCATGCACAACTTTTAAATTATTGTTGGTGATACATTCTAATAATTGATGACAGATATATTGATCATACTTTACTTTATAGCTTCCTTCAATTGCACTTCTTTGTAATAACATTTGTTTACGTAAGGCGCTTTTTTGCTCTTTAATAGCTATCATTTGGGTATACAATTTTAGGCCTAATATAGTGAATAATAACGATTATACTTGCAATGTAGACCAATTGCGGGATTGCCTTATTGTTATAATTTCAAGTCGTATCGGCATTAACAATTGCATTTTTATTTTATAGTTGTACTATAAAATTAAGGCCATTGATATAAAACATCAGCCTTTTAAAAATGATTTTTTGAGGATTGACTGTGCAGAATGAAGTTCCTGGAGAATTCAAAATATAAAAGTACGCTTGCCATAAGTATTCCCATTGCTGCGCCAAAGCTTACATCTAGCGCTGTATGCGCACCTAAGGCTACGCGTGAAACTCCAATGGCAGCCGCCCATATAAATGGTACAAAATAGTATTTGTTAAAATGCAACATCCTGCTTCGTTTGATAGAAAAAGATAAAACAGTGGCTAATAAAAATGCGTTAAATGTATGTCCACTAGGAAATGAATAACCCGCTTCTTCAATCCAATGGTTTCTCACTTTTTCGGCTACATGAGTATGAATAAATTCGCTGGAATCGATCATTTTTTTTAACTGTGCTTGTCTTTCCCTAAAGTCAAGTTGATAAAATTCCTGTATATTAATTTTTGTATTGCTGTGGGCAAAAACATAGGCATGCGATGGCCTGGTGAATTGCGCCAAACGCTTAATGCCAAATTCATTCATCAAGGCAAAAAAGGCTAACATCAAAAAAAGAATAGTGAATTGCTTTAAAAACTTCATAAAGAGGTGCTTATCCAAATGACTTCTATACGCAAAAACAAAAGCTGTAAGAGCAGTTATCACCACTACATAATACTTACCACCAGAATTAGTAATTGCGCAAGCCAAATCACTTAAAAAACTATTTAAATCAATCGCTATAAATGCAATTGGGCTTAACCAAACAATCAACAACAAAATAAAATAAAACCCTAGGGCTATTTTGAGCACACTTTTAAGCATATCAATACTTTTAATTTAAAATAAAAAAAGCCGCTGTACCTATAGTAGCAGCGGCTTTAATTGTTAGTGTTTTAATTAATCTACATTATCATGTAAAAAAGAGTTATTTGGCTTTATTTCAGCCTTTTTATCCTCTCCTTCTGAAAGTGTATATCGCGAAACTTGTGAATCTGATGAATGAGGTACATTATCTAATTGCACATTTTTTCTGATGTAGGCAGGGGTGCCTTCTAAATCATTAATGCTTTTACCCATTTTCCAACTGAAATTTTTCAAGCGCTCTTTTCTTTCATTTGATTTTTTCATCATGTCTTCGCTACTGCTCTCTTTTTCAGGTTGTAGTTCAACATGATTAGAAATTTGAATTTCATCCTCAAAAACAACTTCGTTCACCAAGTTTTCTTCGTTATGTTTATTGATGGAAAATTCAACTGGAGAATAAATAAAACTTTCTTCTTTGGTTGGAATTTCAACATCCAATTCAAACACCTTTTTCTCCTCCATCTTAACTTCGTTGGTACTGCTTATATGCGTTTGAGCTGCTGGTTGTTGAACATTATCGTATAAAGGAGTTACCTTTTTTACAGGTGCCTTTATGGTTTCAACGCCAATATCTTTTTTGTTATTGAAACCTGTTGCAATAATAGTAACAATAACACTATTATCTAATGTTTCATCAATACCATAACCTTGAATAACTTCGGCAGTTCCACCAGCGGCATCTTGCAAATAATCAGTAATCTCACCAAACTCATCCATGCTAATTTCGTTATCGCCAGAACCACATTTCACATTCAATAATACATGACGTGCGCCTTTTATATTGCTATCGTTTAGCAATGGAGAATTTAACGCTTTTTCTACAGCAGATATCGCACGATTTTCACCGCTAGCTTCTGCACTTCCCATGATGGCTACGCCACTATCTTTAAGCACCGTTTGAATATCTGCAAAGTCGGTATTTACGTGTAATTTTTCGGTAATAATTTCAGCTATCCCTTTAGCACCTGTAGTTAAAATATTATCGGCATGGCCAAAGGCATCGGTCATTTTTAAATTACCATAAATCTCTCTTAATTTATCATTGCAAATAATAAGCAAGGTATCTACATTCTTTTTTAATTCTTCAATACCATCATCGGCTTGTGTTTTTCTTCTTTTACCTTCAAAACCAAATGGAATAGTAACAATAGCAACGGTAAGAATTCCCATTTCTTTTGCAACACTTGCTATTACTGGAGCAGCGCCAGTTCCGGTGCCACCACCCATACCTGCAGTAATGAAAATCATTTTGGTTTTTTTATCCAAAAATCCTCTAATTTCATCAATGGTTTCAATGGCTGAATTTTTTCCCACTTCGGGATTAGAGCCTGCACCAAGTCCTTCGGTTAAGGTTGCGCCCAAAATAATTTTAGTAGGCACAGGGCTTTTATCAAGCGCTTGTTGATCGGTATTACAAACAATAAAGTCAACACCTTTAATTCCCTGACGATACATGTGATCAACCGCGTTGCAGCCACCACCGCCCACTCCAATCACTTTAATGATAGAAGAACCAGATTCTCTTGGGAGGTCAAAATTCATAATTGAGGTTTCCATAATATATTGTATTTAATTTTTATTCATTATTGGGCATCTTCATCAAAAATCTGCCTTGTTTTTTCTAACAATTTTTCAATCCAACTGGCTTGTTTCTTTGGGTTTGAATGTCCTGTTACTGTTGGTTTTTCAGGCTCTGGCTCTGCAGTTAAAGGCATTTGATTAATAGCCTCTTCAGTTGCAGTAGCTTTCAAAGCTTGAAATCCTCTCAGTACCAATCCAACCCCTGTGGCATACATTGGGCTTGTGACATCTTCAGCACCTTTGGCTACATGTTCGTTTGGATAGCCAATTCGGGTATCCATACCAGTAATATATTCCACCAACTGTGTTGTGTGCTTCAACATGGCCCCGCCACCAGTAATTACAATTCCAGCAATTAATTTCTTTTCAAAGCCAGAATTTTTAATTTCATAATATACATGCTCAATAATTTCTTCCATACGCGCTTGTATAATATGAGAAAGATTCTTTATTGTAATTTCTTTGGGTTCTCTTCCTCTTAATCCAGGGATGGAGACAATTTCATTTTCTTGATTTTCGCTCGCTAAGGCAGAACCAAACTTAATTTTCAATAACTCTGCTTGTCCTTTAATGATGGTACATCCCTCTTTAATATCTTCGGTAATTACATTTCCACCAAATGGAATCACAGCAGTATGGCGAATAATTGAATCTTGGAATATAGCCACATCTGTGGTTCCTCCGCCAATATCAACTAGCACCACACCGGCTTCTTTTTCTTCATGACTCAATACAGCATCAGCAGAAGCCAAAGGTTCTAAAGTAATGTCGCTCACTTCTAAACCTGCTTTTCGAACACATTTCACTAAATTATTGATAGCTGCAATTTGCCCAGTGATGATATGAAAATTAGCTTCTAATCTTCGTCCACTCATCCCAATTGGTTCTTTAATACCTGATTCATTATCCACCATATATTCTTGCGGAATAACATGAATAATTTCTTCACCTGGCAACATGGCCAATTTGTACATATCTTCAATCAAAGCATCAATATCTTTTTGATTGATTTCGGTATCAGAATTTGTTCTTGTTCTAATACCATTGTGTTGTAAGCTTTTGATATGTTGTCCTGCAATACCCACATTTACAACTTTAATAGGAATACCCGTTTTTTGTTCGGCCTCCTCTACAGCCACTTTAATTGACTGCACGGTTCGTTCAATATTAGCTACTTGACCACGCATAACTCCCACCGATTCAGTTTTACCTAAACCTAAAATCTCCACCTTTCCGTGTTCGGTTAAACGTCCTACCATTGCTACTATTTTGGTAGTACCTACATCTAAACCAACTATATATTGTTCATTCGCCATTTTATTTGATATTGCTTTTACTTAATTTTTGATGGTTGACTCTTAATTGCAGAAACTGTTTTTGCTTTTGTACAAACAATTTGATTTTTATATTTTAAATTAATAGTTTCATAAATATTCCAACCAACTTTATTCAATCCATGCTGATAAAAAACAAGCAGCTTATTCATCTTTTCATCAATATCTTGAAAGTTACCAAACACAATAATATGGCTACCTGCAAGAGGAACTAATTCTACTTCCTTTCCTACATAAACTTGTTCAATTTGCGCTTTCCAAAATTCGCTCGAATCCAAGTATTTAGCAAGGCTATAAATGCCAAATAGGTTGTTTTTTATCAACAGAGAATCGTTAATATCCACTTTGCTATAATTTATCTTATAACAAACATCATAACTTTCATAAATGTCGCCTGTAAAAACGGGTAAATTGGCCGTGTAATTGTTGCTCCAGCGCATCAAATAACCATCTTCATCTAAATAAAAACTTTCGCCTTTGTAATTAATAATTCTTGCAATAGGGCGTTTGGTTTTAATATTGATTTTAATTGCGCCACCTATGGTTTTATACACTTCGGCATTCGCAATATGCGAATTGGCATTCAGCATACGTTCTAAGGAAGCCACATCAATATTGCCCATTGCTTCACCTTTTAGCTTTTTATTTTTTTCTTTGAGCATATTGAAAACATCATCGTTTTTAATAAAGTCATGCTCATCGATATTATCAATATTTACTTCTATTTGTGTACAAGGTTTTTCATCTAGTGCATTATTTGCAAATCCCAAAAGGGTAAGCATACTTACAATAGTGAGTGACCAAGCCACATAAACCAATATTTTTTGCACTTTCTTATTCATTGGCCATGACGTGTTTAAATAGATTTTCAATTGGGGAAACTAATTGATCAATATCTCCTGCACCAATAGTTACAAGCACTTCAGGTTGATTCAATTTTAAATAATCTAATATTTGATTGTTTTGCAAAATTTGCTTTTGCTTACACTTGATGTCATTAAGCAACATGGCTGAATTCACACCCTGAATAGGGAGCTCTCGAGCAGGATAAATTTCCATCAAAATGACCTCATCCAACAATGATAAACTTTCGGAAAATCCTTTTGCGAAATCTCTGGTGCGGCTATATAAATGCGGTTGGAAAATACCTGTAATTTTTTTTGTTGGGTAAAGCTGCCTTATTGAATTCAAACATGCTTTGATTTCTTCTGGATGATGAGCGTAATCATCAATATAAACCAAATTCTCGGTATTTATTCTATAATCAAATCGCCTGTTTACCCCTGTAAAACTCTTTAATGCTTTTTTAATATCAATGGGTAAAACTCCCATTATTTGTGCTGCTGCAATGGCAGAAACAGCATTTTCAACATTATGTAAACCAGGCAAACCAAGGCAAATATCATTGATATTTTCGATACAACTGTTTACATGAAACTTATATTTTCCTTCTTCAATTTTAATATCGTAAGCAAAAAAATCGGCTTGGGTTTGTAATGCATAATGATATATTTTAACATCCTCATTACTTGCCAATTCATAATTCAGTCCTAATTTTGAAATTAGTGCTCCTCTTGGTTTTACTTGGGATGTAAACAACTTAAATGATTCCTTCAGTTGTTCATCATTGCCATAAATATCTAAATGATCGGGATCCACTGAAGTTACTATAGCAACATCGGGATGCAAGGTTAAAAAGGAACGATCGTATTCATCGGCTTCAACAACAGTTGGAGACAACACATCCATTTTAAATTTCAATCTAGAATTTTCAGCTGAATCATTACTAAATTCACTTCCAGCAATAAAGTTATTGTTATAATTTTTAGCTATGCCGCCCAAAAATGCAGTAACATCATATCCCGATGATTTTAATATATGCGTTAAAATGGTGCTGGTAGTAGTTTTACCATGAGTTCCTGCGACAGCTGCAGTGTAGGTGCTTTTGGTAATCATCCCTAAAACTTCTGAACGCTTCCTTATTTCAAAATTATTGTTTAAAAAGTAATTATACTCTTCATGATTTTTTGGAATAGCCGGAGTTATAACAACTAATATTTCGTTTTTAGGAAGCAGCTCAAATAATTCTTTAACTAAATTTACATCATCATTAAAGTGAATTCTTATTCCCTCTTTTACAAGGGAGTCAGTTAAAGATGTGGGCGTTTTATCATATCCAGACACTTCAATTCCAATTGCATTAAAATAGCGTGCAATGGCACTCATTCCAATGCCTCCAACACCAATAAAGTATGCATATTTGATATTCCTAATCACCTTATATTTATTTTCTTTCAGTTCCTAATCTATAAACTTCAGCAGCAATCACTTCTGCTGAATCTTTAATGGCCAACTTGGTTATATTATGTTCTAATTTTAATCTTTTATCATCATGCTTAATCAAATCCAAAATTACATCCCCAAGTTTTTCGCGAGCCTCATCATCCTTTATTAAAACAGCTGCATTATAATTAACCAAAGCCATGGCATTCTTAGTTTGATGATCTTCAGCTGCCAAAGGATAAGGAATTAATACAGCAGCCTTGTTCACTAAACTTAGCTCCGAAACTGAACTTGCACCAGCCCTAGATATTACTAAATCGGCCATAGCATAGGCATAATCCATTTTTGAAATAAAGTCATAAGCATAAATTCCCTTATCACTATAATTTTTTACAGCTGCTTGTGCTTTGTCAATAAATGCTTTGCCTGTTTGCCAAATAAGTTGAATATCATGTGCTGCAAAAAGGTCAATATTTTTTAAAATACTTTCATTTATAGTTCTAGATCCAAGGCTTCCACCTGTAACAAATACGGTTTTAAATCCTTCCTTTAATTTAAAATACTCTAAGGCTCTTTCTCTTTTACCACTTAAGTTTAAGATATCATTTCGAACAGGATTGCCTGTTAATTTTAATTTTTCTTTTGGAAAAAATCTATCCATGTTTTCATAAGCCACACAAATAGTTTGTACTCTCTTTGCTAATAATTTATTTGTGATTCCTGGGTAAGAATTTTGTTCCTGAATTAATGCCGGAATTTTTAATTGCGAAGCTGCATACAACAAAGGTCCGCTAGCAAATCCACCCACACCAACAACTACATCGGGTTTAAAGGATTTAATAATTTGTCGTGAACGATTTACACTTTGTAATAGTTTGAAAGGAAATGCCAAATTGCTTAATGAAAAACTTCTTTGAATTCCTGTAATATTTAGTCCTTCAATTTTGTAACCAGCCGCTGGCACTTTCTCCATTTCCATTTTGCCTAGTGCTCCCACAAACAAAATTTCAACCTGATTGTATTTAGCTTTTAGGGCATTCGCAATTGCAATAGCAGGGAAAATATGCCCGCCTGTTCCACCACCGCTGATTATGACTTTAAGCAATGGACACCTCCCCTTCTAATGGTTCCTCTGTTTGTACCTTTTCTTTGGCCGTTTCGCCAGCACTTACACTTAGTATTATACCAATTCCAATACTGGTAAACCAAATAGAAGTACCACCCATACTTAGCATAGGCAATGGTTGTCCTGTTACTGGAAATAAATTAGTGGCTACAGCCATATTGATCATAGCTTGAAATACCAAACTAAAGGCACAACCAAAAGCCAACAAGGAGCCAAACATACGTGGGCTTTGAGTTGCAATGCGCGTTCCCCTAAACAACAAAATCAAATAAAGCAACACGATTAAAAGGGCAAAGGTTAAACCATATTCTTCAATAATAATAGCATAAATAAAATCGGAGTAAGGGTGTGGTAAAAAATTTCTTTGCGAACTTTTGCCAGGTCCCTTGCCAATTATGCCTCCCGTAGCTATTGCAATTTTTGATTGCTCTACCTGAAAGTTTCCTTTATTTTCTTTATCATTACTACTAAAGTTTTCTATACGCTTCATCCATGTGCCAAATCGAGGGAAAACCTTTGGGGCAAATTTACCTACTGTTAAAATTATCAGTATAGCCACAACACCCATACCAACCAAGGCTAATAAATGTTTAAAGTTTATTCTTCCGATAAACATCATTACAAAACAAGTAGTGAACAATACTGCTGCAGTAGAGAAGTTAGCAGGTAATATTAAAGCACAAACAATAATCACAGGAATGACCACTGGAATAAATGCCTCCTTAAAACTTTTAATTTTTTCTTGCTTTTGTGATAACACTCTCGAAACGTACATAATAAGTGCAAGCTTAGCCAAATCTGAAGTTTGGAAGGTTAAAGAAGTTCCTGGCAAAGCCAACCATCTGCTTGCTTCATTTAAATTACTTCCTTTCATTAATGTAAGCATGAGCAAAGGAATTGCTAAAAATATGGCTATTAAAGAAATGCCCGAAAAATAAGTGTATTTGATTTTATGCGTAGCATACATTAAAAACAAACCAAAAATTAAAATAAAAGCATGCTTAATCAAATAATATTCAGTGTTGCCAGATTGAAATTTATATGCCAATGTTCCTGTAGAACTATAAACTACAAGCAATGAAATAATAGACAGTATAACCACTACTGCCCATATTACTTTGTCGCCTTTTAATTTTAAATCTGTAATGCTACTCATTTATTTTACTTTAGTTTTTCTTTGCAGGATAGCGCTCATGTAATGTTCCATTAATTAAATCGCTCACTGCTTTTTTAAATTGTAATCCTCTATCATCAACACTTTCAAACAAATCATAACTTGCGCATGCAGGCGACAATAAAACGGTATCGCCATCTTTTGCCAATAAAGAAGCATGATGTACAGCTTCATCAGCACTTGATGCATTAATTATTATATGACTTTTACCTTGGCTAAAAGCTTTAAAAATTTTAGTAATGTAAGTACCCAAGCAAATGATATGTAGCACTTTATCATTCACAAGATCCTTTAACATGGAGTAGTCATTTCCTCTATCTACTCCGCCAACAATCCAAATTATATTTTTCTCAATCTTATCTAATGCCAGCCAAGTACTGTCCACATCAGTAGAGGCTGAATTATTGATATAAGTTACACCGTTTACCACATCAACAGTTTCAAAATTATGCTCTTGATTTTCATAGGAGCCTAACCTTTCTTTAATAAAATCTTTTCTAATTTTAATCAATCTATCCATTGAAGTTACCTTCATGGTACTTTTGCTGCTGCTTTGTGGTTTTTCCATAATGTAAATGTTGTAAAGTATTTATTTTAAAGTGATCTCACCGCTTGCTTAAATTGATGGCCGCGATCTTCATAATTCTCAAACAAATCGAAGCTGGCGCACGCAGGCGACAATAGTACGCTATCGCCTTTTTTTCCTAATCGATATGCCTTCTTAACTGCTTCTTCTGCAGTACTTGCATCTTCAATTAATGAAACAACATCTTTAAATGCTTTATGAATTTTAGTGTTGTCTTTGCCTAAGCAAACTATTGCTTTTACTTTGTCTTTTACTAAATTCATTAACATGCCGTAGTCGTTTCCTTTATCCTGACCACCAACAATCCACACTACTGGATTATTCATGCTTTCGAGTGCATACCATGTTGAATTTACATTGGTAGCTTTTGAATCGTTAATAAATTCAATGCCGTGTACTTTGGCAACAAATTCTAAACGGTGTTCAACATTAACAAAGTCTTCTAAACTTTCGCGAATAATTTCTTTGCGAACTTCTAAAACTCGAGCCGATAAGCCTGCTGCCATTGAGTTGTACTGGTTGTGTTTGCCTTGTAAGGCGAGGTCGTGGATTGACATAGAGAATATATTATGGTTATGATTTATAATTAAATTTTCGTTTTCGATGTAAGCTCCATCCTCAAATTTTTGATGAAGACTAAATGGCAATAACTTAGCTTGTGTATTAAATTTGTTGAAATGCTTCATTAACAATTCATCATCATGACAGTAAATAAAACAGTCTGATTCAGTTTGATTTTGTATTATTCTAAATTTAGAGTCCACATAATTTTGCAACTCATAGTTATATCTATCTAAATGATCAGGGGTGATATTGAGCAATACTGCAATGTTTAAACGCACTTTAAACATGCCATCTAGTTGAAAACTACTTAACTCAAGCACATAATAATCGAAATTATTTTCAGCTACTTGAAGGGCAAAGCTTTTACCAATATTCCCTGCTAATCCGACATTTAACCCTGCTTTGGTTAGTAAGTGATAGGTAAGTAATGTGGTGGTGGTTTTCCCATTAGTACCAGTTATGCCAATTAACGTAGCGTTAGTATATCTTGCTGCAAATTCAATTTCAGATATGACTGGAGTACCTTGTTGATTTAACTTTACGATTAATGGTGCTTTATCTGGAATTCCCGGGCTTTTGATTACTTCATTAGCTGATAATATCCAAGCTTCATCATGCTTATTTTCTTCGAAATTGATTTTATTGTCAACTAAAACTTTTTTATATTTATCTTTAATAGTTCCACTGTCACTTAACAACACATCATATCCTTGCTTAGCAGCAAGCACAGCACTTCCAACACCGCTTTCGCCAGCACCAAGAATAGCTATTTTAACTGATGTGTTCATATAGAATTATCTGAGTTTTAGGGTTACAAAAGTTAAGATGGCTAGCATAACACCAATGATCCAAAAACGTGTTACAATTTTTGCTTCATGAAATCCACTTTTTTGATAATGATGATGAAGAGGGGCCATTTTAAACAATCTGTTTGCTCGCGCAAATTCAATTCCTTTGCGTTTTTTCTGATATTTAAAATATGCTACCTGCATCATCACAGATAAATTTTCGACTAAGAAAATTCCACATAATATTGGAATCAAAAGTTCTTTTCGAATGGCGAGGGCAAATACAGCTATAATACCTCCAAGGGCCAAGCTTCCAGTATCACCCATAAATACTTGTGCAGGAAATGAATTATACCACATAAATCCAACACAAGCACCTACAAAGGCACCAATGAAAATAACTAACTCTCCTGAATTTGGAATGTACATGATGTTTAAGTAATTCGCGAAAACAGTATTTCCAGATACATAGGCAAAAACCCCTAAAGTGGCTCCAATAATGGCGGAAGTGCCGGTAGCCAAACCATCCAATCCATCTGTCATATTTGCACCATTTGATACTGCAGTTACAATAATGATTACCATTGGAATAAAAATCAACCAAGCCCAATCACGGTAATTATCACCTAAAAATTTAAGCACTGATGCATAATCAAATTCGTTATTCTTGATGAAAGGAATAGTAGTTTTGGTAGATTTATGCTGTGTTGAATATTTAGGTAAATTATCAGAATCAACTTTACCTTCAAACACATGTCCATCAATTACCACCTCATCGCTATTTTTTACTTTTTCTTTAATAACAACGCTATCATTAAAATATAAAGTACAACCAACAATGATTCCTAATCCAACTTGGCCAATTACTTTAAAAGTTCCTTTTAAGCCTTGCTTGTCTTTTTTAAACACTTTTATATAATCATCCAAAAAGCCTATTAAACCTAGCCAAATGGTGCTGCAAATCATTAATATTACATATACATTATGCAGTTTGGCAAACAATAAAGTAGGAATTAATATGGCACTTAAAATAATAAGGCCACCCATAGTTGGAGTACCTTGCTTTTGAATTTGTCCTTCTAAGCCTAGGTCTCTTACTGTTTCACCTACTTGTTTTTTACGCAAATAATCAATAATTCTTTTCCCAAAAATCATTGAAATAACCAGAGAGGTGATTATCGCAAGTGACGCCCTAAAGGAGATGTATTGAAACACCCCAGCTCCTGGAAAATCAAATTGCTTATCAAGAAAATCGAATAAGTAATACAGCATATTTCGCTTTTATCTTTTTGTTTTAAATTTTTTCAGTTTGTAACTGTTCACTCAATTCTTGCATATCATCAAAAGGATGCTTTACCCCTTTTATTTCTTGATATTTTTCATGTCCTTTACCTGCAATCAATACTATATCATTGGTGCTGGCTAAGGCGCAAGCGGTTTTAATTGCTTGTCTTCTAT
>DAORKI010000075.1:0-17702 GCA_035439485.1 Bacteroidia bacterium | reverse complement strand
AAATTGGTGCATTTTATAGAAAGACACCATATAGAAGGGAGAAGCGCACAAATGATTGCAGAGAACTTAAAAATGGCCTATGATCATTTTTGTTAAAAATTAAGCCCAGAAGTTAAAGCACTTGTTAAAAATAACAAGTGCTTTTTTGTTGGATTAAATAGTTTCGTAAATTCTTTGTTTCCAGGCCTAAGGCGTAAAATTATACCGTGCTGCTGAACAGGTTGGTTTGTGGCGCTTTACGCATTAATTTGGCATCAAATGCCATGCATATATTGCGCACAAAAGGAATACCCTGTATTGTAACTTTTAATCCTTTTTTGTTTAACTCAATTAGCCCATCATTTTCAGCTTCTTTCAATTTTTCAATGGCAATTGGGATATGATTACAATAATTTTCGGAAGCCTGCCAATTGGTTTCAAAATGGCACATAATATTGAGGATGTGTTTCCTTAAAATTAAATCTTCGTTACTTAGCAAATGTCCTTTTAAAAAAGGAAATTTATTTTCGCCTAGTAAGGTTTCATATTCTTTCACTGTTTTCACATTTTGTGCAAATGCATTCCAAGAATCAGAAATTGAAGAAACACCTAATCCAATCATTAATTTGGTGTGCGATGCTGTATATCCCATAAAATTACGGTGCAATTTTTTTTGTTGCATAGCTTGAAATAAACCATCCGATTTTAATGCAAAATGATCCATCCCAATTTCGTTATAACCTGCCATTAGCAATTGCTCCTTCCCAAGTTCATATAAGTGTCGTTTCAAATCTGCACTTGGCAAATCATTTTCATCATATCCGCGTTGACTTGGCTTTAACCATGGAATGTGGGCGTAGCTGTAAAATGCAATTCTCTCTGGCTTTATGGCAATTGTTTTTTCGATAGTGTCCAACATGCTTTCAATGCTTTGAAAAGGCAAGCCATAAATTAAATCGAAGTTCACGGAATTATATCCATTTGCACGAGCCATTTGAGTAATGGATTCTGTTTGCTCCAGACTCTGTATGCGATGAATGGCCTTTTGGACAAGAGGATTAAAATCTTGCACCCCCAAACTTATTCGCGTAAAGCCCAATGAATTCAACACTTTTAAGTGATTTAAAGAAGTGTTGCCTGGGTGTGCTTCAAAACTCAATTCGGCTTTGGGCGCTATTATAGCGTACTGGACAATATTTTCGATTAAATATTTTAGATTTTCGGCACTGAAAAAAGTTGGAGTTCCACCACCCAAATGCAGTTCTTTAATAACTGGTTTTTGTTTAAAGAGGGCTAAGTACATTTGCCACTCTTTAATGATATAATTGAGATGTGGCCTTTCAACAGCGTGGTTTTTTGTAATATGCTTGTTGCATCCACAATAGGTACAAAGGCTTTCGCAATAAGGTAAATGAATATATAAACTGATGCCTTGACACAAATGGCTTTCATTAAATCCTTGTTTAACAGTTTGTAGCCATTGCATTTGATTTAGGTTTTCTTCCCAATAGGGAACAGTAGGGTAGCTTGTATAGCGAGGACCAGCTACATTATATTTTTGAATTAGGTGCGTTGTAATTGTTTCCAAAGTGGAACAAAAATAAGGCAGTGCATTTAGGTAAAAAATGATTAATATCAGTAAATTAAACGATATTATCTAAATACGCAAAATTTCATCTACCAAATTTTCTGCCACCTCTGTTTTACTCATGAGAGGAAGGTTTTTACTTTTTTTACTTTTATAAATAAAAGTAACTTTGTTTGTATCAGCACCAAAGCCAGCGCCTTTGTCGTTTAAGGAGTTGAGCACAATCATATCTAAATTTTTGTGTTTTAATTTATCCTTAGCATGATCGACTTCGTTGTTGGTTTCTAAAGCAAAACCAATTAGCAGTTGTTTATTTGTTTTTTTACTGCCTAAATCCATCAAAATATCGGGATTTTTTACCAGCTGTAGCTCAAAATTTTGGTTTTTCTTTTTAATTTTCTGCGAGGCTATTTCGGCAGGTCGATAGTCAGCAACAGCAGCTGACATTATTGTGATGTCAACATTTTTAAAATACTTTAAACAGGCTTCATGCATTTGCATTGCAGTTTGCACATTGTACCTAATTACCCCAACAGGTAAATCAATGGCCTGTACATTTGGTCCACAAATGAGGATAACCTCAGCACCAGCATTTGCAAAAGCAAGAGCAATAGCAATTCCCATTTTACCGCTCGAATGATTGCCAATAAAACGCACAGGGTCAATTGCTTCATAAGTTGGCCCAGCAGTAACCAAAACTTTTTTACCGTTTAATGAGTTTTTTTTTTTGAAATGAGCTTCAATGTGTTTTATTATAGTTTCGGGTTCGGCCATACGACCTATGCCAACTAAACCACTCGCTAATTCTCCATTTTCGGCAGGAATAAGTTGATTACCGTATGTAATTAATTCTTTTATATTTTTTTTAATCGCTGGATGCTCGTGCATATCTAAATCCATGGCTGGAGCGAAGAAAATAGGGCACTTTGCACTGAAATAAGTAGCTAAAAGCAAATTATCGCAAATGCCATTGGCCATTTTGCCTATAGTATTAGCAGTGGCAGGGGCAATAATAAATAAATCGGATTGTAGAGCTATTTCAACATGATTATTCCAAACTCCAGTATTATTACTAAAGGTTGACAAAACTGGATTTTTAGATAAAACAGACAGTGTTAAAGGACTAACAAAATCTGCCGCATCGGGAGTAAGAATGACTTGAACTGCAGCTCCATTTTTGATTAATAAGCGAACTAAGTTACAGCATTTGTAGGCAGCAATACCGCCAGTAATTCCTAGAAGAATTTTCTTGCCTTTCATTTGCAATTGGTAAATAATAATATCCGAAACTTATCAGCTTCGGATATTATTCATGCAGGAATTAAGAAATTATAATGCTTCGGGTTTACGGTGATAAATTTTATCTTCCATAAACTCTTGCACAGCGATTAATACTGGTTTTGGTAATCTTTCGTAATGTTTAGAAATTTCGATTTGTTCACGATTTTCAAAAATTTCTTCTAAATTATCGGAAGTGGAAGCAAATTCGCTTAATTTATTTGATAACTCTTCCTTCATTTCAGCAGCAATTTGGTTTGAACGCTTTGCAATGATGGTTAATGATTCGTACAAGTTACCTGTTTTTGCGTCAATATCGCGCAAATCGCGGGTAATAGTTGTATTTTCGGCATTCACTTTTTTGTAATTCATGATTTAATTTATTGATGATTGTTTTTTACTTTTAGTTGACATACGTTTCGAAGCTTCGAAAATGCTTTCAGTAGCGCTATGATATCTTCCTTTTGGAAAAGTATCAAGATATTTTTGACACAAATCTTGCGTATTTTTTAGCCTTTCGGGCATTTTGGTTTCAATACTATTGATAGCTAACAAATGGGCTGATTTTAGCTGCAAATAACTAGCTTCCTCACGGTATTTACTGTCGGGAAAATCTTTTTGAAAGTTATTGAAAGCCACAATAGCAGCTTGATAATTGGCAGTATTATAATAAAGTTTGCTAATGTCAAAGGCTTTATTTTCGAGCTTTAAACGAAGCTTATCAATGATTTGATTGCATTCTTGCAAATGTGTACTTTGCGGATAAAGGTTAATGAACACTTGCATTTCCTGTATAGCACTTATAGTGTTTGACTGATCGAGGCTATAAGGTGGCGAGGTTAAATAAAAGCAATAGGCACTGAGGTAGGTCGCTTCTTCTACCCATTGGCTCTGAGGATAAGTTCGGGCAAAATCTTTAAAATGATAGCTTGCTAATAAGTAATCTTCAATAGCATAATTGGTTTGAGCAAAGTAATAGTGTATTTTTTCGGCTCTGGCCGTGCCCCGCATGACAGTAACGAGTTCTTCTAAAAGAGGTAAAGCGCGGGTGTAATCTTTTTTTTCGTAGTATTCAATGGCCCTTTTGTATTTCAATTCATAATCGGAGCTTTTAAGTAAACGCTGATAGCTTCCCTTGCAGGAAAAAAGCAGAATACTAAAACCCAAAACGATAATGAATAAAGGTATTTTTTTGAACATAGCCTGCAAAGATAAGAAAAATAGCGTTTATAATAACAAAAAGCGTTAATTTATGGTGGTTTTGAGTAAAAAATCAAAAAATAATGAAAAAAATTACCAATTTTTAAGTCGACTACTGGGTTAAAGAAATTTTCCATTCCTCTTCTACATCCCAATTTGCGCGTATATTAATTGTGCTTTTCATAAAAATAATTTTCTCGGCTTGTTGTTTTTTGAGCCATTTTCCCGTGTCCCATTTTTCGTTTTTATTTTCATCAATTACCAGCTGCATTTTATAATTACCTGGTTTAAGATTATAAAAGTTATAAGTTCCATAATTAGGGATGACTTGAGAGCTTAGCAGGTCAGATTTTTCATTAAGTAATTGCAACAAGATCTTATTACCGTTGAAACTCATCAATTTAGATGTACTATCGGCTGAAACACTTAAAAACAAATTGCCTACAGTTTCGATTGATGGCACTTTAAAGGAAGTATGTATTGTATCATTATTAGTGTTAAAACAGTCCTTAAAGGCACCTGGAAAAAAAGATATTTTGTAGCTGCTATCGCTTAACAATTTAGCATCAATGGTATATTTTTTTCCAGCAGAATCGATTTTTGTAATTTTAAATGGCAAAGTAGTTTTGCCTTGAAACATAGTAATACTATCTAAATTTATACTCTTAATTGGATGATTAAATGAAATTTTAATTGGCGTGTTTAAATCCTTTTCACCACCATTATTTGGTGTTGTTTTAACAATAAGTTTAGAAATATTTGCTCTTTTATTTTTGCTTTTAAATTTTTCTTTTGGAAGTACGGCAAATTCAACAGTATCGAATACCAAGTTATTGGATTTAAGTTCCAATTTAATGGTGTCTATGGTAAAATCTTGGAGGTAAATTTGTATGGTATCGTTTGTTTTATTTGCATCAATAATAGCCCAATTCTTATCTTTCAAATTATGCAGAGGTTTCATTTCAAAGTGTGGCAGAGGTTTGTTAAACATTAATGAAAAGCAGCCATACTCGTTGTTTTGTTTATTTTTCAAATAGGTTTTTTCTTCAATTTCTTTAAACAGTTTAAAATTCATTATGTCATTTGCCCTTAAATTGATCATGGTATCGCAAAATCCTATAAGCTCTTCAAAACTATCAAAAAGGTAATTGTTATTTGCATCTTTAAGGGCAATAGCACGATATTTTCCGGGTTTTAAATAATCTAATTTATAGCTCCCATTTGCATCGCTTAATGCAAAATAATCGGGAGTGATTTTATATGGGAAAGAGTCGTGTTTACATTTTTTTTCATCATATAGCATTACAAGAACATCTTTTTCCACATTATTATTAATGGCATGATAAACATTTCCTTTTATTTGAAGAGAATCGATAAAAGTGCCTGTGCTGAAAATATAGTTTAACCCCAGAAGTTCATTTCCTTCATTAACATCGGCAATAGATTTTCCAAAATTAAAGTTGTAGGTTGTATTATTTTTAAGCGTGTCTTCAATAGATATAATGAGTAATTTGCCTTTAATTTTGTACTCGGGCATTTTTTTAAGTGGGGGAGAAATTATCCATTGTTTATTGATATCCTTTACTGTAAAAAATTCATCAAACAAGATAGAGATGGACTTTTGATTAAAATTTAAGGATTTATTTTCAGGCAAAAACTTTAGAGCTTTAGGAGGATTATTGTCTGTTTTACCTCCTGTGGGACGCACCACTTGGGCACAGGAAGTAATTATGATACCCAGCAAAATACAGTAGGTAATTTGCTTTACAAAATTTGAGTATTTCAATAATATATTAAGCATATAATTAGGGTGCAAAAGAAAGCAATTTTTTACTAAGGCATTGATATTGGGTGTGCCTAATAATGTTAATTACTTTGTTTAAACTTAAAAATATGAATTAAAAAATAAGCTAATAGGCCTTTTACCTTTGCACGCTAAGGTGTATCATTTTATGATGGAGATTCATATTTCAGAAATTGTATTGATTTTATTTGCGTTTGCTACGGCAATTCAGTTGTTGTATTATTTATTTTTTTATTCACGTGTAGCTTGGTTTAAACCCAAAAATGAATATCATACACAGCCCCCTATTTCGGTAGTGATATGTGCAAAAAATGAAGCATTAAAACTCCACAAAAGTATTCCCTTATTTTTTCAACAAGATTATCCTCAATATCAAATTGTGGTTGTAAATGATTGTTCGGTGGATGAATCGAGTGATATTTTAGAAGAGTTTGAGAAAAAATATCCGAACTTACATGTGGTGGAATTAAATGAAGATGACATAAAAGCCCATGACAAAAAGTTGGCGTTGACTTTAGGAATAAAGGGCGCTAAATATGAACATTTGCTACTCACAGATGCTGATTGCTTGCCAGGAGATCCAAAATGGATAGCATCAATGGCCAGAAATTTTAATCATGAAAAGGAAATTGTAATAGGATATGGCCCTTATAAAAAGACAGGTGGTTTTTTGAATAAGCTTATTCGTTTTGATACTTATTTTATTGGATTACAATATTTGTCATTTTCATTAGCAGGAAAAACATATATGGGCATTGGAAGGAATTTGGCCTATACAAAAACTTTATTTTTTAGGAACAAGGGATTTGCATCACAGTATCATATACAATCAGGAGATGATGATTTATTTATCAATAAAGTAGCAACAAAGCAAAACACCGTTGTTGAATTACATTCAAACTCATTTACCTATAGTGATCCTAAAACAAGTTTTGGCGCCTGGATAAAACAAAAGCGAAGACATTTGACCACTGCCAAGCATTATAAATCATCTCATAAAATGTTGTTGGGGTTTGGGAGTTTAACACAATATTTGTTTTTTGTGAGTTTTGTTGCATTACTATTTAGCTCAATAGACCCAATTATTGTTTTAGCAATTTTTGGCATACGTATTGTCACTCAATTAGTAGTTTTACGTAAGAGCATGATCTTAATGAAGGAAAGTGATTTATTATTATTCTCTTTATTTTTTGAAATATTATTACTCATTTTTTACCCAATAATTTATATTGGCAACGCTTTTGTAAAAAAACACAAATGGAAATAGGCAATAATCTAACCGAGAAAGGTCAATACGACTACAAATTAGTTTTACTTGCTGTTGAAAAGGGCGACCAGCGGGCATATGCTGAATTAATGGGTCGTTATAAAGAATCGGTTTACTTTATGTTACTGAAAATGGTGAACAATAAAGATGATGCTGATGATTTAACTATTGAGGCCTTTGGGAAAGCATTTAATCGCTTATCTCAATACACACCGAACTTTGCATTTAGTACATGGTTGTTTAAAATTGCCACAAATAATTGTATAGATTTTATAAGAAAGAAAAAAAACAATGCAACTGTTTCAATCAATAAGCCCTTTGAGAATGACGAAGGCGGAGAGGTTTCAATTGATATAAAAGCCCCTATTTTAGATCCCGAAGAAAACTTCATAAAGAAGCAAAAAAACATTTTGATGCGTGATGTAGTAGAGAAATTAAAACCAAAATATCGTACTTTAGTGGAGATGCGATATTTCGATGAATTATCATATGAAGAAATTTCTGAAAAATTAGATTTACCCTTAGGAACAGTTAAAGCTCAATTATTTAGAGCTCGAGATTTGCTATATAATATTTTAAAGAATAGTCAGGCTGGGATTTAGTAGAGTTTATTGTAATTTTGAAGAATCTAAATTAAGGTTAATGAGTTAATCGTAATGGACACTTCACAGCATTAAATTTGATTATTCTTGGCGATTTAAAGATCAAATGCTGCATTTAAACATTCGAATTTGCTGTGTCTTTAATTCCAAAATTTACATTTGAAATATACTCAACATCATTATTCTTCAAACTTAATTTCTTATTTCATTTAGCATATTAAAATAATGCGCCATTGCTTTAATTTAAAATAGCTCGTGGGTATCGGTTACTTTTGACTCACAATTACTTCCTTAATTATTAAATTATCCATATTATTAGGATTAGCACATTCATTGATAAACCTGCAGTATCCCTTACAAATAGTACATGCCTTTATCATTGCTAATATATTTATTCTTGTAAAATATTTTTTTGATATTTGTAATACATAGCATATTATTACGTATTTAAAATACATTAATTTGATGATACATAACAAAAGTTTTAAATTAATTTTACTCTTTTTAAATAGTATTGTTTTGTTAGGTCAATTATGGCCTGAAGGCGCTCCTCCATTTGCGAGGTATGTAAATATTACTACATTAATATTTAATTTAATATTTTTAATTTCTTTAATTAAAACTAAATTAAATGAATAAATGTACCGCATTAGCCATACGTTTAAGAGAAGTTTACATAGATGGTAAATGGATTGCCAATACCAATTACAAGGAACAATTGGATGGAATTGGATGGCCACTTGTAAATGAAAATATTTCAGGTTTAAATTCAATTGCTTTACTTACTTTTCATATTAATTATTATTTAGAAGGCCTATTAAAAGTACTTAATGGAGGAAATTTAGAGATAAGTGATAAATATAGTTTTGACATGCCTCAAATAAATAATGAAGAGGAATGGCTTGAAATGAAAAGCCAGTTTCTTACCAATGCATCTGAGTTTTGTAATAAAATTGAGCAATTAGATGATGTTATATTAGACTGTGATTTTACAGATAAAAAGTATGGTAGTTATTTACGAAATATTGAAGCTGTTATAGAACATAGTTATTATCATTTAGGGCAAATTGTTTTGATAAAAAAACTGATTAATTTTAAATCTGTCAATCCTTAAGAAACAAGACTTATAAAATTGTAGCTTTATCAGACACGCTCTATTTGCAAGAAAGTTTCATTAACCAGAAGCAGCTATTCATATTCATACAATTGAGGTAAGTTGCTAAGCAAACAAAAAATGTATATTGACTGTATGCATATGTTGCATGAGTATGATTTTGAATATATAATTATTCACATCAAAACAACGCCAATTTATTTTGAAGAATCAACTTCCTACATATGAGTAGAAGTAAGTCACAAGAAATATATTTTATTTAAATGATCATGTTTAAAGATGATTCAAATCAAAAATAGAGATTAATAATTACATCTATTACCGTTAACACTTTCAATTTAGTCCAATTGGGGCTAGCCTAATTGTACTAAAAAATAAATCCCATAATTCAATTATATAGCATTTTTATTAAGGCTTACTTGAAAATAAACTTTGCAAAACATCAAATTTTCATGCTTTGGTGCTTGCTAAAAATATTAGCAATTGAACTAACCATGCTGCTTGATTTATAAGAATCAAAGTAAATTACTTTCTCCTTGAATATTTTTTTACTCTAAAAGCTTTTACTATCAATACTTTCAGAAGTTTTTCAAAAATAATTTAGATTGATAAAAAGCATCAATTATAAATTTTGATTTAAGCTTTAAATTTTCATGAAAAAATTAAAATCTGATGTTTTTTTTTACCTAATTTAATAAAAATAAAATGCAAATTTACATTTTCTTGGATTCTTAAAAAATCTGAATATATAGTATTTACAATACTTGTAGCGTTTTTTTCGATGATTTAAAAAAAATAAAAAAAATCATCTTTCGAGGTGACATGTAATAATTTTGAAGTGATTTATCATTGTATCGCATTCAAATGCATTTCGAAATTCAATTGAAAAATAATTTACTTATGAATTTAAAACTTAATTACAATGAAAATTAAAAACTATCTTAAAAACAAATTAGGCAGAGGCCATCATATATTTTATGGATTGAGTGCCTCAATATTATTACTATTTGGTATTGAAATTAAAGCACAAAGCAGTTCAGGTATAATAAAAAGCAATTCACATATTGGAGGCTATCACATTAAGTGTAATGGAGAGAGTACAGGAATATTAGAGGCAATACCAGATTTTGGACAAGCACCATATACATATCAATGGAACACTGGTGAAACCACCCCTATAATAACGAACAAGTCAGCTGGCACATATTCAGTGACTGTGATAGATGTTAATAATATAGCTGTTACCGATACCTATGAATTAAAGGAACCACGCTCTTTAAGTATAGAGCAAAAGACTAGTGATTATAGTGGCTTTGGAGTAAGCTCATTATTAAACCATGATGGAATTATTGAACTATTAGCTAACGGTGGGACACCGCCTTATGAGTATCAATGGAATAATGGTGAAACAACCAGTATCATAAAAAATCTAACAGCAGGTGAATATGAATATTTGATTACCGATGCCAATCATTGCACTATAAATGGAATTGTAACAATAACAGCGCCAACAGCTGTTCAAATAAGTTTTACCAATGTGCAGGGAACAAGTTGCTTTGAAAAAAATGATGGCAAAGCGACACTAAATATTAGTGGTGGTTTAGGGGAATACAGTGTAGTTTGGAAAAATGGGAACTTCAGTTTTAGTCCTGAAGATTTAAGTGGGGGTTACAATGCAGTAAGAATTTATCAAAAAGGTCAAACACTATTAGATACAGGCATATTTATAACACAAGCTAGTGAAATTGAAGCCCAATTTAATTTAAGTGATTACAATGGCTTTAATGTTAGCTGTACCGATTGTTATAATGGCATTATCTCGACTAATGTAAATGGAGGAACAGCACCATATAGTTATCTATGGGATGATGAAAACCACACTACTACGTCAAATTTAAGCAATTTAAATGGAGGTGAATACAATTTATTAATTACCGATGCTCATGGTTGTGAATCAAAACAATCTGTAAAGCTGAGTATGCCGTCAGCTAAAGATTGGAGTAGAAATGGTAATTCCAATATTGATCCATCGCAGTTTATTGGGAGTAGTGACCAAAGTGCAGTGGTAATAAAATCAAACAATGATGTAGCTATTACGATTCAAAATGATACCATCAATTTTGATGCTCAAATTAGGATGATGAATTTAGACAGTACACAATTTGGAAGCAATAATAGGGTATTAGGAATTGATGAAAATGGCATCATGAAGGTAATTCAAATAGATACTCCAAATCCAGGTTTACCTGTGCCAGGCTATAGTTGTGATGGTTGTGGTTGCAGTCCAAAGTTATCATGGGGCGCCCCAACGAGCGTAGTAAGCGGAGTTACAACGCCTTTAAACACGATGGATATAGTAAAGTGTCCATCAGATGGCAATGTTGGCATTGGTGTATTAATGCCAGAGGCTAATAGCAAGCTTGATATTTATGGCGAAATTGCCATTTCTGGCAGCAGATTAAATGTTGGTTATAACGGAAATGTTGGTGTTGGGACTAATTCGCCAAATGAAAAATTTCACCTTCATGGTGGTAATTTAAAAGTTACTTGTCCTTGGGACAATACAAATCCAGTATTTTTTGTTGACCATGCAAACAAAACTGCGGGTATTGGTACTGGAGCACCACGTGGCAAATTTGAGATTAAAATAGATGAATCAGATCATATTTCATTTGGCAACATGCGCACAGAATCTTCGGGATGGGCAACATCATATATGGCCTTTAATGCCTACAGACATGATGGCGGTTTATGGAATACTACAAGTGATGGTTCCAATGCAGGTGGTGCCGTAATTTACACCAATGCCATAGGAGATTTAATGTTTAGTACACTGAATGGCGAAAGCTCAACAGATGTGATGACCTCTGATGGTGGGATTAAAAGTAATACAAAAATGACCGTGACAAACGATGGAAGAGTTGGAATAGGAATAAATCCAAAGAATCATGCTGATTTGTTGAACTATCGCTTAGTAGTTGATGGCAATATTAAATGTAAAAAACTACGAGTAGATATTCAAAATTGGGGTGATTATGTATTTGATGCAAACTACAGTTTAATGGATTTAAACAGTATAGCACAATACATTGATGCAAACAAACATTTACCGGGTATGCCAAGTGCGAATGAAATTGAAAAAGAAGGAGTAGATTTAGGTGAAATGATAAAAATGCAACAAGTAAAGATTGAAGAATTAACTTTACTTTTGATAAAAATGCAAAAGCAAATCGATCAATCCACCATAAAAAATTAACTTAGCTTACTTTGGCTATGAGATAGAAAACAATTAAATTAATAATTATAATCAAATAAATCTTATGAAAAATTTCCCTTTAATCGCCCAGCTTATTATTTTTTCCTTGGTATTATACTCATGCGGCAAAGACATTTCTGAACCAAAACACAAAGCCAATGGGAGCAATGTGGTATATCTTAAAGTTGATGACAATAAAGAGTATTTATTAGAAGATCGTAATAGAAGACTACACAAAAGGACCGCAGGTAAGTTTGAAGATGATAATAAAGATGCAGTTTGGTACTCGGAATACACGATGAACAATCGTGAATTTGAACATATATGGATTGGGATTTTTCCATTCGATAGAAAAGCAAATTTTAGAGAGGCCGGTATTACTCTTAGAATAGATAAACAAACTCAGGAGATAGATACTACATTTTTAAGGGAACACTTAAAGAAAACATGGGATAGTAAGATTTCTTTTGAGGCATATGACGGTGAGTATAAGGCCTATTATATTGACTCGATTATTGATTATAAAATTATTAAATGGGATAAAGTAAAGCACATTTTTACATTTTCGGCCAATTGTACCTATAGTCATAGCCCAAAGTACACACCACCTAATCCAAGAATTTACTTTTATGTTGATATTAAATATGACTTATGAAAAAAATAATTTATTTACTCAGCTTATACAGTTCCATGATATTCGCACAAAGCGAAACAAACTGTCCGTTTGCAGCAAGAAAATATGTACATTATGATGGAGTAATAACTTCTACAAACACTGTTGTTCCAACTTACTATGCTCCCTTACTTCAAAACAATAATACCTATTCGAGAGGTCTTTCTTACCTTGAACAATCTGCTCAGGCAAGATGCTATTATAAAACGTCCATTCACAATAATGACTCCATAAAGAAACCCTTTGTTTTTGTTGAAGGTATTTCATTTGAAAAGAATATGGCCAATGCTCAGTTGTACACTATGGACAAGTACTTTAGTCAAGATTGGTACCCTTCTCCTCCATCCTCAGTGCCTCAATGTTTGGAAGCCTTTAATTCAGCACCACAGTATCATGGCTACGAAGTTGGATTTTCAACATTTAATTGGGCTACCTTAGTTACTGGCATTGATGCCGAAGGTTATCATGCTGGCGATCCCTTGAAGGTTGAAAAAGCACCAGAACTTCTGAATCAGCTATGTTGTGCGGGTTTTGATATCTGTTTTATTGATTTTTATAGTGGTCAAGAATATATTGAATCGAATGGAGAAGCACTTTATGATTTACTTTTAAAAATTCATGCCGAACTCGTTGCCAATAATAGCACAGAAAAAATGGTAGTTTGTGGAGCTAGTATGGGAGGACTGGTAGCACGTTATGCTATTAATAAGCTAGAAGCAGAAGGACACACAGATTGGGTTGAAAAATTTATCAGTTTTGATTCCCCACAAATGGGTGCTAATATTCCATTAAGTTTACAATACACCTTAAAACATTTAAAAGGACTTGGTGGCGATGTGGAAGAAAAATACAATAAACTAACCTGCCCATCGGCATCGCAATTGGTTAACTATTCATGTTTAGAAACAAGTTTTGTTGGTCCAACAACCTATACCACTCCTACTCCATCGCTCGAAAGACAAGTTTTTATATCTAATCCATATATGGGCTGGCCTGAGCATTGTGTAAAATATTCGATAAGTAATGGTAGTAGATTGAGTGATACACAATCATCACAACATCAGCCTGGTGATAAGGTGTTGGACATTGATGGTTTAATTGAAATGGATTTATATGCATTGCCACAAAACGATAATAATTTTAAAAAAGTATTTGATTTTGATTTGCCAATTTGTCTTATTTCAAGCAATCCACTATTGGGTATAACCTCCCAGTCGGTAAAAGTAAAAAACACCATGGCGCTTGATTTGGCGCCAGGTTCGTACCGAAGAGATTTACAAGAAATTGCCAACGGTTTACCCAACATTACAAGCAATTGGCTTGGTCAGGCAGCTGGATTTTGTAATTTAGATTGGATAGATAATTCGGTGAATAGCGATCAGCTTTGCTTTATACCCATTATGAGTTCTATAGGTGCTATCAATTATGAAAATTTGATGAAAGCTCACCCAGTAACCACTGCCGCTGTGTTGAATGTAAAATTTGATGGGGAATCCCATTTTGAAGATTTTTCTCATCAGTTTTCACATTTTGATGTCGTTTACGCACCATTGCACAACCAAAGTCATGTTGAAATAACGGATGAAAATATTGGCTGGCTTATGGATATTGTGGGTGGTTATCCAGCCATTATAAAACATGAAAATAGATATTTGCAAACTAAAACTTATAAAGCTAATACCCTTATTTTAGCCGGCAATAATATAAGTAATGATGCTATATGTGGTTCAACAGTATCCAATGGTGTGGATCTACAAAATCCACTAAGTCCTTGTGGTGATGTCATCGTAAACAGTAATGCAACAGTTTTTTATAAGGCAGGAGAATATATTGAATTGTATCATGGATTTTATACAGAAAACGATGCAACATTTCAAGCTGAAATTGTTCCAATTCCGCATTGCTATTCCAATGGAAGAAACAGCGGAGCATCAGATATAAATGAAGGTATTGCAACTTCAATTTTTGACAGATCTAAAGCAAGTGATAAAGAAAAAATGAGGAGGAGTAATAAGGAACAACTTATTAGCCTATTTCCAAATCCTTCATCCAATTATGTTGATATCCTAAGCTATGAAAACATTGAAACTATTAGCATTGTCAATATGCTAGGTGACCTCATTTTGAGTGAACAAATTAATCAGAACAGTGATAGGATAAGCACTAGTGATTTAGCGGATGGAGTGTACATTATAAATATTAAAACTATTACCGAAAATTTAACAAAAAAGTTGATTGTTAAGCATGAATAACAAAATATGGGCATAGGCTTATCCTTATGCCCTTTTTAATATTATAAAAAAAATTATATATTTGTTTTAAACTTAAAGAAAATGAAAAAACTAATCATATACCTATTTGTGTCCACAGCAATTCTCTCCATATTTGGTTCATGTAAAAAAGAAGTATATCCTGATGAACTGCAGTTTTTGGTTGTGGACAGCTTTTCGAGAAAGCCAATTTCGAATGCCACTATTAATTTGTACAAAGTATGGCAACATCCAACTAAGATGGGAAATAATGCACAGGATGGAGATTGGTTTCCTGAATATGGAAGAAAGCACATGAGTGAAAATCAAACTGGGCATACAGATGAAAATGGGTTTGCTAAATTTGATCAAGCGCACAAAAAATATTTATATGTTATACCTGGAGTAGTGGCAGAAGGATATCAAATGCCCGTATTGGACACTTTAAAAAAGTTGAGCAAAAAAGAAGCAAATAAATCCTACACTATTGCCTTGGTACCCATGATTAAAACAAGCTTTATTTTAAAATCACACGTTCCAGGAAACGAATCAGATTCTGTAGTTTTTTCTAGTTGTGATAAGCTAAAGGTGGTTTTTGGGAAAAATATTAATGCAAGACTTGATGTATATACATCATCTTATGAAGATAATTTTTCAAATGTTTGGTACACTGCTTCTGTCTATAGAAAAGGTGAAAAAAATGTACTATGTGGCAGCGTTAAATCATATCTTAATAGGGTTAACGAGCATGAAATAAATGTTGACTTGTAAATAAGTGTAATTACAGATTACTGATTTCGTTCATTTGCTGTAAGTCTCATAGATAAGCTCAATATAGCTTCAGTTTCATTTATTTGAATATACTATTTCGATAAAACTCGAAAAGAATTTCAAACAGTTTTAATCAATATAACTTAATGCAACAAAATGCATTGAATAGGAATAGTCTTGCTTTCAAAAAAATAATCTAATTCATATTAATGGCGCCTTGGGTCAGAAAAAGGGACTGTATTCAAGAGCTATTGATGCACCGGGCCAATGTATCAATTGATACAAAAGCTCGGTGTTTTTTATGTTTATAAAGTATTTTTTATAACGATCAAGCATATTTTAATTTATTTCAAACTGTTAAACGTACTATTTAATTAATATATTTGTTTTTATTAGCCTAATTCAATTAATAAAACTTATTCAAATTTATTTAATAAATAATTAAAACATAACTTAAATTCGAGATGAAAAAAAGAATTCAAATTGATTTTTAAATTAACATATTACAAAAAATGATGAACAACAAATTACAAATTAAGAGTAAATTATTACTCATTTTTTTAGGTGTAATTTTATCAAAGAATAGCAGTGCTCAAATGGTTAGTACTTTTGCAGGTTTAGGTGCTCAGGCTGTTATAGATGGTGCTTTGGCTGATTGTCAATTTTCTTTACCTGAACAAATGGCTTTTGATAGCAAAGGAAATTTATACATTGTGGATGAAAATTGCATACGTAAAATTGATGTGTTAGGCAATGTTAGTACATTTGCTGGTAACACTATTCCAGATTATGTAAATGGACATATTTCAGTTGCACAATTCAATTTACCACTAGGAATTGCAATAGACATCTATGATAATATTTACGTTTCTGAAGAAGGAAATAGTGCAATTCGAAAAATTGATACATTAGGAATAGTAAGTACTTATGCAGGAACTGGAGTTGCAGGTTATGTTGATGGAGCAGATAGTGTTGCTCAATTTAGATCTCCGGCTTACATGTGCTTTGATGATTCTTTAAATCTATATGTTGCAGATTCCGATAACGATGTAATTCGAAAAATTGATAGTCTTGGAAATGTTTCAACATTTGTTGGGAGTGGTATCGTGGGTAATTCAAATGGAGCAGGAAATGTTGCAAGTTTTAATCGTCCAATTTGTATTACATATGATAAATTAAATCATATTTTTTATGTTAGTGATAGAGATAATAATATAATCAGAAAAATAGATGGTGCAAGAAATGTTACCACCTTTGCAGGCGATGGAACACCAGATCACTTGGATGGAAATGGAACTTCGGCAAGATTTAATGGTCCAAAGGGATTAATAACCGATAGTTTAGGAAACTTATTTGTTGCAGGTAGACTTGATTACACTATCAGAAAAATAGATCCACTTGGAAACGTTTCTACTATTGCTGGAACTCCAAATTTGATGGGTTATGATGATGGAGAGGCCATTGGAGCCACATTTGGAAGACCTATTAGTATTTTGTTTGATAATAATAAAAATTTATTGGTAGGTGATTATGGTAATTACGTTATTCGAGGAGTAGAAGTATATACTTTGTCACAAATTAGAGAACATAGCAAACAGACTGCTGAATTTCTATTTTATCCAAATCCAAATAATGGTGATTTTTATGTGAATATTTTTACAGAGCATGCCGATATCATAGTAAATGATTTATTAGGAAATGAGCTACAAAAAATTCTTTCAGCGCAAAAAAACACCAATTTAAATATTAACAAAAATGGAGTTTATACATTAACTGTAAGAACAAAGGACGGCATTTCAACTCAAAGAATAATTGTAAACAAATAGTCAAATTTCATCTTGAATTTTTCCTTTTTTTTATTTTAAAACACTAGTGTCCGATAAAAATAGGAATAATTTTTTTAACGCACAGAAGTGTTGAT
>DAORKI010000074.1:0-17836 GCA_035439485.1 Bacteroidia bacterium | reverse complement strand
TTTTTACGAATTATTTAGTAAATCCAATAGGCCTATAGGAATTGGACTTTTTGAGAGACGACTATTTAGAATTGAAAAAATAGCAAACCAAAATGTGATTCAAAATAGGATAAGATTTTAATATTGAGAAAAATTAAAATTGAATAAGTTTCAATTCATAACTAGGTCCAAAATTAATCCTTATTACGAGCATCAATATTTTCTTTGTGCTGCCATTTTCCTTTCTTAAATTTTAGCGCATCATAGCTTAAATCAGGAGCATAAAATTGATACTGACCTTTCAACTCTTTTTCTATGGGACTTAAATGATCAAAAATTATTCGTTTACTTTTCTCATCATAATTAAAGGCCATACTCACCTTACTGCTATATTCAAAGATTAAACGATTAAGGGTTTGTTTATTATAATTTATAATAGGTGCTCCAAACTTTATACTGCCATCTGGCTCAAAACTCATTACTTCCAAAAGTTTTTTCTTCGATAATCTATCATTCCAATCAGCACCTAATAAACAATAGAAATATTTTCCTTTTGATTTCACTGTGATAATTTTATAATAGTGTGCTCCAAACCATTGATTGGCCTTTAATATGGCAGTTTCAGGCCTTTTAATATAAGACGATGCATCAGTTAATTCTGTTAAACGGTACTTTTTTTCACCTTTTATTTTATGCAAAACAAAAGCAAAATAAGAATAGGTACCATCACTATGGGGAAGTTCCCAATTGAACATAACAAAACTCTTATCTTCAGGTAAAAGGCGAGCTATAGCAGGCAAAGAATCAAAAACCAATCGCTCAGCCCCCTCTTTTTCCAAACATCTTTGTAACACAAGCTTTAATTGAATATTAGCTAATACACGATCTTCCTCTTTTTTATTAATATCCAAAATAATTTTACTCAATGGTCTCAATGTATCTTGAATGGCATTGATGTATTTATTTTCATCATTTTGTGAAAATAAATTCATATAAAATAAAGAAAAAATAATAAGTAAGGTTGTTTTAAACATCTTATACTAGTGTGTTATAGCCAATTTCTTTCCATGCCCAAAGTTACTTTTAATATAATATAAGCCTGTAGCATAATGGCTGGTAATTATAATCACTTTTTCTTGCTTAGGCAGTAAATTCTCATAATATAACATTTTTCCTTCTACATTAAAGAACTCAATTCTTTGACTAATATTTAAATTATTCTTTAAAACCAGGCTTTCATTCTCTATACTGGCAGAAAAGCCAGCTAACTGTCTTTCTGCTATTTCATCATTTCCGAGCGCATACTCTTTTAAAATATAAATTGAATTATAGTGCTGAAATCCATTGATATCCTGATAACCTTTAGCGAAAATAATTGGACTATGCATATTACAATCACTATCATACCAATAAGTCTCCATTTCTACTTGCCTGGCTGGTTGCCCATCCGACAAATAATTCGTAGTGTCTATTCTTGTGTATCTATAAACTTGAGCTGAAGTACCTGATTGAAAATAAATCTGCCCTTGAGCATCAAAACAATTTTGACTTGTTCCTTGTATACTTGTATTCCAACCTCCTACCATATTTTGTATACTATCAATACTAAAACTATCAATACTGCATTCAAATAATCCATGCGGATAATTGATTAACTTTTTATAATTTGTATATTTAATAATAGGAAAGGAAAGTTGACCAACAAGGTAAATTCCACTTGAGTCTTGAATCAAAAATTGATCAAACTCGTTAGGAAATTTCTTTACTGTATTGGTACCTGGGAAATTATTATAGCCATTTACTAAATTGGCTTGCCAAATTTCTTGTATGGTTTCTCCGCTATAATAAACAATTTCAGAATCATACAAATTCCAAAATACATTTGCACCCTTTTTGTTCAATTCATAATTAATAAAATCAGAAGTTAACAAATGATGAATTTTTTTATAGCTATGTATGCTACCTATTTCGTAGTTGAAACATTCAGTAAAATTTTGTGCTTGAATTTGAAAACATAAAATCAAAACCATTAAAAAAACAAAAAGAGAACACAAGGCTCTCTTTTTAAATTTATTTTTAGCTTGAAACATCGCCTATATATGCATAAATGTTTTCTTTGCAAGCAAGGCATCCTTTGATTCACGGTGATTTTCATCATCAATACAACAATCAACAGGACAAACTGCAGCACATTGGGGCTCGTCATGGAAACCAACGCATTCAGTACATTTATCACTTACAATATAGTAAACATCCATAGAAACTGGAGTCTGAGCCTCATCAGCATTAACAGCAGAACCACTTAAGGTGGTGATATCACCTTTTAACCCAGTTCCATCTGCATAACGCCATTCATTTCCTCCTTCGTAAATTGCGTTGTTCGGACATTCAGGTTCACATGCCCCACAATTGATACATTCATCTGTTATTTTGATAGCCATATTATATTTTTTTAATGAAACATTATAACCCCCAAAAGGTTCAAATTTTCGGGCGCAAAGGTACAATTTTTCAACTCTATAGCAAAATTCAAGACCAAAATTTTATTTAAAGTGCTGACATTTATATTTTTAACCATATTTCATTCGAAATTATTCTTAATATTAATTCTAATGGATTCCTATATTCGCAACATTATTCATCTAAACCATTCATCTATGAAAAAAATTACCTATTATTATTCGTTTTAGTATCATTATTTTCAATCGGCCTAAAATCAGTTGCTCAAAATTGGACAGTTGGGATACCTGTTAACATGCATGTAAGCAGTTTAACAAAATACTCCGGCTTTTGTGCCCCACAAGCCGATTTTAACATTAATGCAGTATGCAATCAAGTGGATGGTATACAATATATCATTACAGTTGATACTTTAGTTGATATTGCTATTTACACATCTACAAATGATACCGTTGAATTAGGAGATACATTGTTTTTATCGCCTGGCAATAATAATTACTCTTTTAGTTTTATAAATGGTCCAGGAAATATTACCTTTAACTTAAGAGCTTACGGAACACCGACCACAGCGGGTCAAACCTACCAATGTAACTTTTCAAATTTGTGGATGTCCAATATGATGCTTTGTAACGAACATCTCACTTTTAACATGCAAAGTGACTGCATGGTTGATGCTGCAACCAACCTAAATAATTATGCGGATGCCACACCTTTAATTAATTTTCCAAGTAATAATAACCAATTTCAACTTCAAATGTATGGTTTACAAAATTCAAGTTTAATTAAACTTACTGATGTTACTGGAAAACAAATTGAAATTAACCAAAATTCAATTCAGTCTAATTTGCAAATTCCTTGTCAGAACTTAAATTCAGGAATTTATTTTTTAACTTTATTACAAAATAATAACACTCAGTCATTTAAATTTGTAATTACAAAATAATAAATCCTTATCTTTAAAAAAGCTGGAAAAAATTTTCCAGCTTTTTTTTTCTTTTTTTCTGTATAAATCATTTTAATCGTAATTTCGTCCTTAACCTTAAACCAAATAAACATGGCTTTTCCTTTTCTTATTTTTATAATTGTTGTAATTGTACTTACCATTTTTACATCACTAACTTCTGTTCAACAAGGCTCTATTGCAGTTACAACGGTATTCGGAAAATATAGACGCATGTTAACTCCTGGCCTAAATTTTAAAATTCCATTTATTGAAATTATTTATAAACGCATTTCAATTCAAAATCGCTCTGTAGAATTGGAGTTTCAGGCAACCACACTAGATCAAGCTAACGTGTATTTTAAGGCCATGTTATTATATGCAGTAATTAATCAAGATGAAGAAATTATTAAAAATGTGGCTTTCAAATTTATAGATGATAAAAACTTAATGCAAGCTTTAGTAAGAACGGTTGAAGGCAGTATAAGAGGTTTTGTGGCCACTAAAAAACAGTCAGAAGTATTATCTCTTCGTAATGAAATTGTTGAAGATGTTAAATCTCAAATTGACAATACTTTAGAAAGTTGGGGCTATCACCTCATTGACTTACAATTAAATGATATCACTTTTGATGAAGCTATCATGCGTAGCATGGCGCAAGTGGTGGCTTCCAATAATTTAAAAGCTGCTGCCGAAAACGAAGGACAAGCTTTACTTATAACCAAAACCAAAGCAGCTGAAGCAGAAGGTAATGCAATTAAAATTGCCGCTGAAGCCGAAAGACAAGCTGCGCAATTAAGAGGCCATGGTGTAGCATTATTTCGTGAACAAGTAGCTAAAGGGATGTCGCAAGCGGCTAAAGAAATGGAACAAGCGAATATGGATACTTCAGTGATACTTTTTACAATGTGGACAGAAGCCATTAAACATTTTGCAGAAAATGGGAAAGGAAATGTTATTTTTCTTGATGGCTCAACAGAAGGTATGAAACGTTCTGTTGAAGAAATGACTGCTGTTATGTTAATGAATATGAACAAAAATAAAGCATAATCAAATGTCTAAACAACATCATTATGCTTTAAAAATTACTTGGACTGGGAATCGCGGAACTGGCACCAATCATTATACCAGCTATGATAGAAGTCATACAGTAGAAGCACCTAATAAAATACCCATTTATGCTTCATCTGATGCACCTTTTTTAGGCGATGTTTCAAAACATAATCCTGAAGATTTTTTACTCGCTTCACTTGCTTCTTGCCACATGCTTTGGTATTTGCACTTATGTGCCGATGCAGGAGTAATTGTTTTATCATATATTGATCATCCTAATGGAATATTAATACAAAACGATTCTGGAGGTGGAAGTTTTTCTGAAGTAACTTTAAATCCAAAAGTAACCATTTCAGATGCTAATTTGATAAATAAAGCATTGGAATTGCATCAATTAGCCAATAAAAAATGCTTTATTGCAAATTCAGTTAACTTCCCTGTAAAGCATTTTCCAGATATTATTGTTCAAGAAAACTTAAATAAAGTATAAAGTCATTAATTTAATTTAAATCTAACTCATTTATAATTATATGTTTTGTATTTTTGGAAAGATGAAAAATATCTGTTTAGTTTTTTTGCTCATTCTTTTTGCCCCTCAATCAAAAGCTCAAACTAATGAATTTTATAATCATTATTTTGATGGAAATGCATTACTGGTCAAAGGCCAATATACCAAAGCTCTTGAATCATATAACAAAGCTCTAAAATTATCGCAGCCCGATTATGTTTATTTTAATCGAGGAAATGCTTATTTTGGTAAAAAAGATTACACCGCAGCCTTAGCTGATTACAACAAAGCCATTCAAATGAATAAAAACTATACCGAAGCATTTTGTCAAAGAGGTTTGGTGAAAAGCTATTTAGGTGATAAAACTTGTTGCGATGACTTAAAAAAAGCCATTAAAATGGACTCTCCCGATGCACAAGAAGCATACGAAAAGCACTGCAAAAAGAAAAAGGAATAAGCATTTTTTTGATAATGACCGAAAAAGAAAATCAAATAAATTTACTTAAAAAAGAAATTAAAGCTTTAAAAAGTGAATTGGCAGTTTTGAAAAAAAATGCTAACACAAAAAGAAAAGTTTCTAAAACGGTAATTGTTCCTAAACCATTAAAATTGATTTTTGATCAAGCCGAAAAAAAAGTTGGCAATTATCATAAGTCGCTCCTGATATCACCCGAAAAAGCTACTATAAAAATTTCAGATCAACGTTATGTCTTGGTAAGAGCTTCAGCTCTTTCAATTGAATTCTTACAGGGTATTATGAGCTATTATAGTGAACGTGGCGAAAAAGAATCTCTTTCAATAGGCAAAAATATTTTATTCGATTTAGCACATTTAATTGGTGTTGAAGATGCTAAAAATTTTCAACAACTCATGCAGTTAAAAAACCCTATTGAAATGCTTTCAGCAGGCCCTGTTCATTTTGCCTACACAGGCTGGGCTCAAGTAAAAATACATCCAGAAAGCAATCCAAGTCCTGACCAAAATTTTGTGTTACATTATTCCCATCCTTTTTCATTTGAGGCTGAAAGCTGGATAAAGGCAGGAAAAAAAGCTACTGAACCTGTTTGTGTAATGAATTCAGGGTACTCCAGTGGTTGGTGCGAACACAGCTTCGGAATAAAATTAACAGCCGTTGAAATTAGTTGTCGCGCCAAAGGTGATGCAGCATGTGTTTTTGTGATGGCCCCACCAAATAAAATCCAAAAATACTTAAAACAAAATACAGAAATTTCTAAGCAAATTCCTGAAGTTCCAACTTTTCTGCAACGGAAAATAATGGAAGAAAAATTAGCCGAATCACTTAACCAAAAGGAATTATTGCTTAAAGAAATTCATCATAGAGTAAAAAACAATTTACAAATCATATCAAGCTTACTTAATTTACAATTACACACCATTACTGACCCTGTCATTCATTCAAAATTTAGTGAAAGTATTACACGCATTAAATCTATGGGAATTTTACACGATTTACTTTATCGTTCAAAAAACTTTTCTAGTATTCCTGTAAGTAAATTTTTTCCTGCACTTATTGATTCAATTAAAGATTCATATTTAGTAAAAAAAGAAATTCAAATCAATTTAGATGTTCACCTAAGTAAAGATAATCTCAACATTGATAAAGCAATACCTTGCGGATTAATTCTAAATGAAATTATCTCCAACGCTTTAAAATATGCTTTTAAAACCCAAAAAAAAGGCAATATAAACGTATCTTTCACAGACCTCAATAAAGATAAAAAATATAAATTTTTACTCACCATTTCCGATAATGGAACTGGTTTTACTTTGCCTGAAAATATCAGCGAGGCCGCCACACTTGGCTTACAACTCATACATAGCCTTGTTGAACAGCTTGATGGAGATATTAAAATTGAATCCAAAAAAGGAACCAAATTCAGGATTTTGTTTTAAATTCTCATTATTGATTCGTAATATTAATATCACTCAATACATACTTCCCATCTTCTTTTATTATCGTAAATGATTCAGTAGTGGTGGTATTGGCATGTTTTACCTTATACCTAACTACAATGCTACTTTCCTCTCCACTATTGTCTATTCGAATGCTATCTAACAAACTCATTTCTTCAACTTTACCTACTGCCTCAATAATTTTTCCTAATTTTTTTTCTCTAATTTCTTGTGATTCACTAGCCGCAAAATCTTTTGCATAGAGCTCAAAAAGTGAATTAAATTCTTTGTTCCCAATATGCTTAATGGCTATTTCAGCAGTTTTTGTAGCTGCATTCATATCCAGTTTTTCAGTGCTGCAACCAATAATTAATAGTAAATTAATGGCAAAAATTAGTTTTCTCATGATTGTTTGATTTAAATGGTAAATTTAATATTATAATGCTAGTTTTTAAAAAAGATACATCTCGCATCCATTTCGTTTTAATTTAATATAACCAAAAGCTAAATTTGGCGAGTGAAATTACCACTCACCTTCTAAATTCTACAGCTTACCTACTTTTTATAACAACAAGCCTAATAAAGGTTGTTAAACCTTTAATTGCAATATATGTTTGCATCATAATTTAAAACTACATCAAATGGAAATCATTAATGAAGATCAAAAAGCTACAGTTGACCAAAATCAAAAACATTGGGAACGCGCGCATCGTAGAGGCAAAATTAGCGGTGGATTAATTTTAATCACCATTGGAGCAATTTTTTTATTGAGAGAATTAGGTACACCAATCCCGCATTGGATTCTAAGTTGGAAAATGTTACTCATTGTCATTGGCATTTTTATCGGATTTAAGCATAATTTCGAAACTGGTGGTTGGATTATTCCAATTCTCATAGGCTCAGCTTTCTTAATTCAAGACTTTTTTCCTGATTTCCGCCTGACACATTATTTTTGGCCAATCATACTCATTGCAATTGGTATTATTATGATTTTAAAACCAAGAAGTAACTATCGCAAATGGGATAAATATCAAAAACATCATCATTGGCAAAATTATCAAAGCACATCTTCATATAATAGTAGTGAAGATTACATTGAAGCCAATGCTGTATTTGGAAGTGTAAAAAAAAACATTGTATCTAAAAACTTTACCGGTGGCGAAGTAAATGCCATATTTGGTGGTTGTGAAATTAATTTGATGCAAGCCGAAATTAAAGGCAAAGTTACACTCGAAATGAATCAAATTTTTGGTGGCACCAAGTTAATCATTCCTGCACATTGGGAAGTTAAATCAGAATTGACAGCCGTAATGGGAAGCGTTGAAGATAAAAGACCACAAGTGTCTCATTTCAATAATGAAAATGATTCAATTCTAATTTTAAGAGGCGCAGCAATTTTTGGTGGTATTGATATTAAAAGTTATTAATATGGAAAAAGTTTTTATTGCTAAACTGATATGGCAAATCAAGGTAAATAATCATAAAATGAGCTCCGACTTTGATGAACAATTAAGAATTATTAAAGCCAAAAATTATTCAATTGCTTTGCAAAAAGCACAAAATATTGGCAAAAATATGGAAGAAACTTTAGTCAATACTAAAGGACAAAATATAATATGGGAATTTATTAATGTTGAGTTTATTAAAGAAATTACTAGTTTTGATGATAGCTTTGAAATATGTGCTCAAACAATTAACGTGCATGATGCCCATCAATACATTAAAGAAATAAATACTAAGGCTTTAGTAAATTCAGAAGTTTTTTCTAATTAAAAAAATTGAAAACAAATATATTTTCAAAAAATAAAACTGCCATACCACTCATCACTTGGTGGATATTTTGGACAATTGCTCAAACTATTATTATTCATCGCTTAAACTTTACTTGGAAAGCGGCATTGCTTGATGCTACTATTTCAAATTTTATTATTGGTATTGCAGGTTTTGTAACGCAAAGTACCTATAAGTTTTACAACCCTGGAAAAGACAACCGAATGTTTAGGTTAGGATACGGAATTGCCTTAAGTATTATTTGTGTGTTTTTAATTAATATTGTTTTAAATCAATTTTTTATTGATGATAAAATATATTTAGAATTCATTGAAAAATCACTCCCTATTCGGGCGGTTTTTGCACTCCTCATGATGAGCTTTGTAACTATCATCAGCTGGCTTTTGTATTATATCGAAGAAAAACAAAATAGTACGCAACGAAAATCTGAAGCCGAAATATTACTGAGAGCCGCAGAATTAGCTAGTTTACGCCAACAATTACAACCACATTTTCTGTTTAACAGCCTAAATTCAATTAGTGCTTTAGCAGGAAATAAACCTGTTGAGGCACGAAAAATGATTCAGCTTCTTTCAGACTTCTTAAGAGGAACACTTAAAAAAGAAGATGAAATAAATATTCAGTTGAAAGATGAAATAAAACACCTTAAACTTTACCTAGAAATTGAAAAGGTGAGATTTGGATATCGATTAAATACTGAAATAAATGTACCCAAAAATTGTGAAGAACTCATGTTACCTTCACTTGTTTTGCAACCAATTGTAGAGAATGCCATTAAATTTGGACTTTACAACACCATTGAATCAATTGAAATTATTATTCAGGTAAATTGCAAGAACAATATGCTAATTATTGAAATTTCAAACCCTTTTGATAACACCTCAGCGCCTTCTAATCAGGGCGAAGGATTTGGATTAAAATCATTACAGCGCAGACTTGAACTACTATATTACAGAAAAGATTTGCTAGAAATTGAAAAACTTGGCCATATATTTTTAACACGTATAAAAATACCTCAATCAGCATGATTAAAGTAATAATTATTGATGATGAACCATTAGCTAGGCAAATCATTGTGGAGTATCTAAGTCATAGAAACAACATTCAAATTATGCAAGAATGTAATAATGGATTCGAAGGAATAAAGGCTATTTTACAACATAAACCTGACCTCGTTTTCCTCGATATCCAAATGCCAAAAATTAATGGTTTCGAAATGCTTGAATTGTGTGAACAAAAACCTAGTATAATATTTACAACAGCATTTGATGAATTTGCCCTTAAAGCATTCGAAGTAAATGCCATTGATTATCTTTTAAAACCTTTTAGTAAAGAAAGATTTGATGCTGCATTGGATAAATGGTTAGAACAAGGCCGTAAAAAGGAAACTTCAATTCCTATTCAAAATTTAATTAAGGAGGCAAATCATCATACTGAAAAAAACCGAATTGTGGTAAAAAATGGCGCGCAAATTCGCATAATTTCAATTAAAGAAATCATGTACTTTGAGGCTTACGATGATTATGTTAAAATTATAGTAAGCGATGGAACTTTTCTGAAGAAACAAACCATGTCGCACTACGAAAACCTTTTAGAAAGTGATAATTTCATTCGAGTCCATCGCTCCTATCTGGTGCAATTGAATCAAATAGACAAAATTGAACCATTCGAAAAAAATAATCACGTGGCTGTATTAAAAAATGGCTCTCGAATCACCTTAAGCCGCAGTGGATACAATAATCTTAAGGAAAAATTGAGTATGTAAACAATTCTTAACATTGTAAATATTAGATCATGTCAAAGCATTTTTCTATATTTGAAAATAATTACTATTAATTGAAAATATAATATGAATAAATTTACAGCTGCCTTACTTGGCTTTGCACTTTTCATAAATTCTTCAGCATTTTCTCAATCATCTGCCAAAACTGCCGAAAATGGTTTGGTTTGGTATACCAATTTACAAGAGGTACATGAACTCTCTGCTAAATCCAATAAGCCTATTTTTGCCTTCTTTACAGGAAGTGATTGGTGTGGTTGGTGCAAAAGATTGCAAGCAAATGTGTTCGTAAAAAAAGATTTCATTGATTGGGCAAGTAAAAATGTAATTTTATTGGAACTCGATTTCCCTAGATCCAAACCTTTAAGCCCTGAACTTTCTAAACAAAACGCGGAACTACAACAGGCTCTTGCTGTAAGAGGTTATCCAACAGTATGGTTAATGTATACCGAAAAAAATAACCAAACCAATACCATCAATCTCAATACACTTGGTTCATTAGGCTACCCTCAAGGCGCTGAACCAGGAAAAGAAGAAGTGAAGTTTTTAAAAGATGCCGAACTCATTATGGCAAACAAGAAGAAATAAAACCTGAATTTACCTTCTAAAACTGTAAAAATTATACTTCTCACCACCTTGTTTTGCTAGGTGTTATTTCAACATGCTGCATGAGTGGGAACGCTCACCAGGCCGTTTTTAATCGCTGAAGTTATTTTAAACATGTCATTACCTTTATCAAAATAGACTTTCAATTTCTTTTATGAAGCGCGTTAATTAAGTCATACTCCTAAATTCATAACTTACCAAGAAAATTGAAATTAATTTAATTTCAATTGCATTTATTGTTTAGTTCTTCTGAATTTAATTCAGGCTTCAAAATAAATTGTCACAGTTAATGTTGATACAAATGGAGATTAACAAAATAAGGAATTGCCGAAATTGAGCTAATACCAATTACATTTATTTTTTAGTCCAACAAAAAAATAAATATGCAATGGTAAATGCCGATACTACTTGAAATTAGTACAAGGAGGCTATGCCGAAATTGGACTAAATTGAAAGTGTAATCGGTATTATTTATGAATCGTCATTGGTTTTGAGCAACATTCAATTGTAGTTTTATCTTTAGTATGATGCTCTTTTGGACTAAAATAAGGTATGCCTAAATTTAACCCCCTCACAATAAGCAATACAGCAATAACTATTGTAAATGTTGGGATTAACTTTTGAAATAATTTTCTATACAAAATGCTTACTTTATTTTTAAATAACATCATCGCAAAAAGCAATGGCATAGTGCCTATTCCAAATAAAAACATATAAAACATGCTTTGCCACCAACCCCCTGCACCAACTGCCCCTGCCATAGCCATATAAACCAAACCGCAGGGCAAAATTCCATTAATCAACCCTATAACTAAAGACGAAAGTAGGTTCTTTTGCACAATAAACTTGTTGAATTGAATTTTTAAGGCCTTCACCCAGTTTAAATTTAATTGTGCTAAAAATGTATTTTCTTGCCAAAATTGCTGTAATAAAAAAATGAACAATATTAGAATTCCGGCAATTAAAGAAACATATCTTTGAAATCCAGTCACTTCAAAGAGCTTGGCAAAAGCCCCCGAGAACAATCCTAATAAACTATAAGTTATAGCCTTACCAAGTAAATAATTTAATGACCCAAGCCATCGTATACTTTGAAATTTACTTTGCAATGGGACAGCCAAAGCAATTGGTCCACACATTCCAACACAGTGTAAACTTCCCATAAGTCCAATCGTTAAAGCTGTTAAATAGTAATACATGAAATTAATTTATACTTAGCCTTTGTTCTTTAAAGAATTTTTTATCGCCAATTTTCCAGTCAACTTTTACAATGTAGGTTCCCTTACTTAATGGCTTTGTATCAATATTTTGAGAGCCAATTTCATTCACGTCTATATCAATCTCAAAATCAGATGCTGCATTATCTGGCTTAAAAAATAAAATATGACCTTGGGGCTCACCTAATTCTTTGTCGAAACTAAATAAAACATCTGTTTTCACCTGTGAAATTTTTAGTGCAGCAACATTTGTATTCAAATTATTGATGCCATCAATTTTGTCTTGATATTTCAATTCCTGCTCATAATAATTTGGTGCAACCAAGTCAACATTTTGTGTTGCTGATTTATACACCATAAATGCTATCATTCCAGCAAATGAAACATATAAGAATGCTATTTTTGTACCCCAGCTCATCTTTATTATATTTAGCCCTATTATTTAATTGAATTATTTAAAAACTTTTGCCTAAAAATTTAGTTTTTACAGTTTCTAACCGCTCACCATTTTCATAAACACCAATTTTAATTTTACTACTACGTTTCTTAATATTTTTCTTATCAACTATAAGAAAAAATTCCCCTTCTTTTAATTCTTGCCCTTCAATTGTTAAGTCCGAATCACCTATAAATTTAAAATTGCCTTCAAAGTCTTCAAGTTTAAAAGTGAGATGTTTCTTATCAAAAGTTTTATTTACTATTTTAAAATTATACAAATTACTTATTTTACCTCCAGGCTGCTCCTGAAACAACATTCCTGAAGTTCTTAAAACTGTAGTATCAACATCACTCCTCAGCAATAATGCCGAAAATAAACCTGTTAACAGTACCAATAAAACGCCACTATAAGCCACAATTCTTGTAGTTAATTTAAAGGGCAATCGTTTTTCTATTTGATTTTCGGAAGTATATCTTATCAACCCCTTTGGTAAATGTACACTTTCCATCATATGGTCACATGCATCAATACATGCCGTGCAATTTACACACTCTAATTGTGTTCCATTTCTAATGTCAATACCTGTAGGGCAAACCTTTACACACATATGGCAATCAACACAATCTCCAGCAGTTCTCACTTCATTCTTTTTCATTTTAGCACGCTTTTCCCCTCTCATATAATCATAAGCAACTATAATGGAATTTCTATCCAACAATACTCCTTGCAATCTACCATAGGGGCAAACTACAATACAAGCTTGTTCTCGTAGATAACTGAACACAAAGAAAAACACTCCTGTAAAAATAATGATAGAAATAAAGCCTCCTATATGATCTGCAAGAGGTTCGGTGACTATCTTATACAATTCATCTATTCCAATTAAATAGGATAAAAAGGTATTAGCTATTAAAAAAGAAATCATAAAAAAGATAACATACTTTAATCCTTTCTTCCTTATTTTTTCTGCATTCCAAGGCATTTTTTTCAAAGCCTTTTGGTATGAAGCATCGCCTTCAATCCAATATTCAATTTTCCTGAAAACCATTTCCATAAATATGGTTTGCGGGCAAGCCCAACCACAAAATAACCTTCCAAAAATTACAGTAAATAAAACTATAAATACCACAAAAGTAAGCATAGCTAACCCAAATAATGGAAAATCCTGAGGCCAAAAAACAATGCCAAAAATGATAAACTTTCTTTCTAAAACATTCAATAACAATAACGGATGCCCATTTAGTTTTACAAAGGGCAAGCCAAATAATAATGCTAAGCAAAAATAGCTAAACCAAGTTCTGTAGTTATATAATTTCCCTTTGGGTTTTTGCGGGTTAATCCAAACCCTTTTTCCATCATCTCCAATGGTGGCAACCGAATCTCTAAATGATTGATCTAATTCAGGTTTACTATGATTTTCTTCCATAACTTAATATTAATACTTCTATCTCCCTTTATCAAAATTAAACAATAACAAGTCAAATTTAAATTGTATCTGACTTGTTATTTGTTTCTATCTTTTTACTTGATTGTAGCTGTTACTAAGCTGTCCTTTACTGCAACATTCACAGCTGTACTATCTGTTTTAGTGGAATCACTTATTACTCCCTCATCCTTGTATAAATCGCCTTGCGGTGCTTTAGCTCCTGGAGGATTTGTTCCCTTTAAACTCATAATATAACTTGCCACTTGTTGCATTTCATTTGGCTTAAGTTGCGCTTGCCAAGCTATCATTCCTTTTGCAGGAACACCATATTTTATGGTTTTAAATATATTTTTAACACCACCACCATGTATCCAATATTCATCAGTTAAATTTGGTCCTACCGTTCCTTCTCCTTCCTGACCATGACAAGCTACGCAATTGGCTTTAAAAATGGTTTGACCAGCACTGAGCTCACTTGCAGCAGTTAATAATGTTACGTTACTTTCATCAACTTTATCGGCCACGGTTTTCAAATAGGCTTCTTTAGCAATTGCCGCATCTGCCAATTCCTTTTGATACTCAGCACTTTGCAAAGGATATGTGCGGGTAATATGGTAGTTAAACAAATATATTATTCCAATTACAATGGTCAAATAAAAACCATATTTCCACCATGGCGGTAAATTATTATCTAACTCACGAATACCATCGTATTCATGATCTGTCATAAACTCTGCTTCTCTTTCTAAAGGAATTGAATCATTTAAACTCGTAGAAATCTTTTCTAAATCAAACAATGGTTTTTCATCTTCTGGAGCTAAATCACTCACCATTCCTAAAATCCTTAACATTTTGCGAAGTATGATTAACAACACAAAAAGTACAAACAACTCAGTTATTATCGCTGCAACCATAACATAAAATGTTCCAGCACTCAAACCTCCATATTCACTTTGAAAAAAACCATCCTTAACTGTTGAAGCTGCCACCTCTTGAGCCTGCAAAACACCAGCAGTTAGCATCGATCCTAAAAACAAAAGTAATCCTACTACGGTTGAATTAATTTTTGTCTCTGATTTAGATTTCTTTAAATCTGTTTCAGTAATGTTCTTTATTACTCGACTCACCGAAGTAATAAAAAATAATAAAATAATAATTACTGCAAACAACACCCAAAATAGAGCATTATTCATTAAATTATTACTTTTGGCAACTGGAGCAACTGATGTAGCAAATGCACTGCTAAATCCCGCCATCAAAAGCGTTAAGCTCATAAAGTATTTAGCTATTTTAGAATTTATTAAGTTCATAGACGTTATTTTATTGTTCTTTATCAAATGGAATTTGTTGCATGTGGTTGATGTAGTTCTTGTCAGCTTTCACAACATAAAAAATCAAAGCCACAAAAAATACTACAAATACGAGTAGCGAAATCATTGGAAATATCTCAACTCCTGCAATGGTTTCTAAATAGTTTTTAAATTTCATGATTACGTATTTTTTAAATTAATTTTGGGCTGTATGCTCTCCTTTTATGTCTTTACCCAATCGTTGCAAATAAGATATTAGAGCAATAATTTCTCGGTCGCTTTTTACTTCAATTCCATCCTTTTTCAATCCTTCAGCTATCTTGTTAGCTTGCTCATTTAAATTGGCAACTGCAATAGCGTCAAATCCTGCTGGATAAGGAACACCTAATGTTTGCATTGCTCTAATTTTTGCAGGCGTTGAGGCAATATCTAACTCATCTTCTATTAGCCAAGGATAATTTGGCATAATTGAACCTGGCGACATACTTGTTGGTTCTTCCATATGATTAAAGTGCCACGAATCAGGATATTTACCTCCTTCACGCGCCAAATCTGGTCCTGTTCTTTTTGAACCCCATTGAAATGGATGATCATACACAAATTCCCCCGCCTTTGAATACTCACCATATCGCTCTGTTTCCGAACGGAAAGGTCGTATCATTTGTGAATGACATGTATAACATCCTTCTCTTATGTATATATCACGTCCTTGTAACTCAAGCGGGGTATATGGTTTAACACTAGCAATCGTTGGTATATTTGATTTTATCATAAAAGTAGGTATCATTTCTATGGCTCCTCCAATTAATATTACCACCAAACTCCCTACCAACATTTGAATTGGCTTGCGCTCAATTACCCTGTGCCAATGATCTTTGGAGTGTGGATGGTATTCTTTTGCCAATGGCGCTGCAAAGGCTAATTCATCTTGTACCTCACTACCTGCTTTTGCAGTTTTAACCAAATTGTAAATCATTACTATAAATCCAATTAAATACAACAAGCCTCCAAGTGAACGTAAAGCATATAATGGAATTAACTGGGTTACGGTTTCTAAAAAGTTAGGGTATTTTAAAAATCCTTCAGGTGTAAATTGTTTCCACATTAAACTTTGGGTAAATCCTGCCCAATACATTGGAATAGCGTAAAACAAAATCCCTAAGGTGGCTATCCAAAAATGAAAATTAGCCAATTTCTTTGAATACAATTCCTTTCCAAAAAGTTTTGGATATAACCAATATAACATTCCAAAAGTTAAAAATCCGTTCCATCCTAATGCGCCAATATGCACATGCGCTACTATCCAATCTGTAAAATGCGCTATGGCATTTACATTCTTTAGCGATAACATTGGGCCTTCAAAAGTGGCCATACCATAAGCAGTAACGGCAACCACCATAAACTTTAAAACAACACTTTCTCTAACTTTATCCCATGCTCCTCTTAATGTTAATAATCCATTAATCATTCCACCCCATGATGGTGCAATTAACATTACTGAAAATACAACACCTAACGATTGTGCCCAATCGGGTAAAGCTGTATATAATAAGTGATGCGGGCCTGCCCATATATATAAGAAAATCAAAGCCCAAAAATGTATAATACTAAGTCTGTAACTGTAAACAGGTCTGTCAGCAGCTTTCGGAACAAAGTAGTACATCAACCCTAAATAAGGTGTTGTTAAAAAAAACGCCACTGCATTATGTCCATACCACCATTGTACCAGCGCATCTTGAACACCAGCATACAAACTATAGCTCTTTAAAAATGATACCGGTACTTCAAATGAATTTACAATATGCAATACAGCAACTGTAACAAAGGTGGCTATGTAAAACCAAATGGCAACATACAAATGGCGCTCTCTTCTTTTTAAAATAGTGCCAAACATGTTCCATCCAAATACCACCCAAATTAATGCAATTGCAATATCTATCGGCCATTCTAATTCGGCATACTCTTTACCTGTAGTAAACCCTGCAAACAAAGTGAGCGCTGCAGCAACAATTATTCCTTGCCAGCCCCAAAAATGAATTTTACTCATGGTGTCATTAAACATTCGTGCTTTGCACAAACGTTGTAATGAATAATAAACACCAGTAAAAATTCCATTACCCACAAAAGCAAAAATTACTGCATTGGTGTGCACTGGCCTAACCCTGCCAAAGGTGGTAGGGGCAAAATTAAAACTTAATGCAGGAAACACAAATTGCAAGGCAACTAGTAATCCAACGGTCATGCCTATTAAACCCCAAAATATAGTGGCATAGGCAAATTGCTTCACTATTTTGTTGTCGTAATAAAACTTCTCTTGTTCCATAAAAATTAATTAAATTGTGATTAGCTTGATTTATTTTATTCTGATTTTTTATTCTGAGTTTTGTCGCTTACCGACTTGTTCGATTCAAAT
>DAORKI010000073.1:0-17947 GCA_035439485.1 Bacteroidia bacterium | reverse complement strand
TATAAAAGCAAAAATCAGATTTTTTTATGCTCTCCACAACTTTTGGGTCTGATCCATTATTTTAGTATTTATTCATATATGATAAAAATCATCAATTTCTTATGATTTGAATCATAAATCCTAATGTGTTTTCGGATGTAGGTTTGTGTCAAAATTATATCTATGAAAAAAATAGCCATTTTAACAGCCGCAATCATCTCTGCATTCATAATAAGTTGTGGAGGCGGTTCTCAAAAACAGGAAGAATCCACAGGTCAAACTCCCATTGCAACTGGCCAAGAAAGCAGTGTGCCTGATTATGACCCAAAAAGAGGTGAAGGAAAGTTTGACGAAACCAATGTTACAATTGGACCTTTAGACGAAGCAATGGCTTCAAAAGGAGAAGCCATTGCCGGAACAAAATGTACTTCATGTCATAAATTAACAGATGAAAAATTAGTTGGACCAGGATGGAAGGGCGTTACCGAAAGAAGAACACCTGTATGGATTATGAATTTTATTACCAATCCTGATCCAATGATTGACAAAGATCCTGAAGTGCAGGCACAATTGGAATTATGTCTAGTACGTATGCCAAACCAGGGTTTAGCTGATGAAGATGCGAGACAAATAGTTGAATTTATGCGTAAAAATGATAATTCAAAATAATATTAATAATCATGAAAATTTCAAAACTCACTTTAATTGCAGCTGTTGGCCTTGCCTCCAGCATGTATTCTTGTAAACCTAAAAACACTAGCAATGCAGTTAGTGGAGATGCTGCTGCAAAAGCCTATGTTGCCCCAGGTAAGTATGATGAATTTTACAACTTTGTATCTGGCGGTTTTAGTGGCCAAATGAGTGTTTACGGTTTGCCTAGTGGTCGTTTGTTCAGGAATATTCCTGTTTTTTCTGTGGATCCTGAAAAAGGATGGGGATATAACGAAGAAACTAAACCGATGTTAAATACTTCACATGGTTTTGTGCCTTGGGATGATTTACATCATATTGAACTTTCGCAAACCAAAGGTGAACAAAATGGAAAATGGGCTTTTGCAAATGCCAATAACACTCCTCGTTTAGCGCGTATCGATTTAAAAACATTTCGCACGGCCGAGATTTTAGAATTGCCAAATAGTGGAGGAAATCATAGTTCACCGTTTGGCACTGAAAACTCAGAGTATATTGTAGCTGGAACAAGATTTAGTGTTCCAGGTGATAGTGACAATGGTGATGTTCCAATTAATACATATAAACAAAATTTCAAAGGGCATATTAGTTTTGTAAGTATAGCGCCTGAAACAGGTGAAATGAAAATTGCTTTTCAATTAAGAACTCCTGGAGTAAATTTCGATTTAGCCCGCGCGGGTAAAGGTAAATCGCACGGTTGGTTTTTCTTCTCGTGTTATAATACAGAACAAGCAAGCACACTATTAGAAGTGAATGCATCGCAACGTGATAAAGATTTTATTATGGCAGTGAATTGGAAAAAAGCCGAAGATTATATTAAGGCTGGACAAGGCAAAAAAACTACAGTTAAATACGCACATAATGTGTTTAATGAGAGCACACAAACAGCCACTTCTACTATTGAAAAAGAAGTATTAGTTTTAGACATTGCAGAGTTTAAAGATATTTGTTACTTTATTCCCTGCCCTAAATCACCTCATGGTTGTGATGTTGATCCAACTGGCGAATATATTGTGGGTAGCGGTAAATTGGCCGCCTTAATTCCTGTATTTAGTTATGATAAAATTCAAAAAGCCATTGCAGATAAATCTTATGATGGAAATTATGAAGGAATACCTGTTATTAAGTATGAAGCAGCTTTATATGGTGAGGTTAAAAAGCCAGGATTAGGGCCACTTCACACTGAGTTTGATGCTAATGGAAATGCTTACACATCTTTCTTTGTTTCATCAGAAATTGTAAAATGGAATATTAAAGATTTAAAAGTTTTAGATAGAGCTCCAACCTATTATTCTGTTGGTCATCTTTGTATTCCTGGTGGAAACACTGTTAAACCTTGGGGTAAATATTTAATTGCTTATAATAAAATTACTAAAGACAGATATTTACCTACAGGTCCTGAACTTACACAGAGTGCACAAATATTTGATATCAGTGGAGATAAAATGCAAATGATTTTGGATTTCCCAACGATTGGTGAACCACATTATGCACAAGCCGCACCAGCAGATTTGATTAGAAATAACGGTCAATTAAAAATTTATAAGATAGCTGAAAACAAACATCCTTATAAAACCAATGGTGAAGCTGAAGCAAAGGTTGTTAGAGAAGGAAATAAAATTCATGTGTACATGACATCAATCCGTTCACATTTTGCGCCTGATAATATTGAAGGAGTAAAAATGGGTGATGAAGTTTATTTTCATGTTACTAACCTTGAGCAAGATTGGGATGTACCACATGGTTTTGCTATTAAAGGAGCAAACAATGCAGAATTATTAATTATGCCTGGAGAAACTTGTACCTTAAAATGGACACCAGACCGTACTGGAATTTTTCCAATGTATTGTACAGATTTTTGTAGTGCATTGCATCAAGAAATGCAAGGATATGTTCGTGTATCGCCTGTTGGAAGTAATGTTCCATTAAGTTTTAGTTTAAATAAACCTATCGAAGAAAGTAAATAAATATTAAGATAATAATGGGAAGGAGCAGCAAGGTGTTACTACCAACTGCTCCTTTTTTATACCTTTTAATTAAATAAAATGTCAACAACCATTTCAATTCAATCCAGGATTTTATTAGTTGTTTCAGCAATAGCTTTAACAGTTTCAATATTTGTTCCTATATGGCGCATTGAGCTTGATGCACCGCAATATCCAGAAGGATTAATGATGCAAATTCATGCTAACAAACTTGGAGGGCAAGTAGATATTATCAATGGCTTAAATCACTACATTGGTATGCAAACTTTACATGCCGAAAACTTTATTGAATTTACCATTTTACCTTATATTATTGGAGCATTTGCGCTATTAATTTTATTAGCTGCAATAATAGGCACCAAGAAAATTCTCAACATTTCTTTTTGGTCATTTCTTAGTTTTGGAGTAATTGCCATGATTGACTTCTGGCGTTGGGAGTATAATTACGGGCACAACCTAGACCCGAATGCTGCCATTATTGTGCCTGGGATGTCTTATCAACCACCTTTAATTGGTTTTAAACAATTGTTAAACTTTGGTGCCTATTCAGTGCCTGACATTGGTGGTTGGCTATTTGTTTCGGCTGGCATATTTATGTTAATAGCCCTTGTTTTTGAAAACAAGTGGCTTCACAGATTCCAAAAAAAGAAAAACAATCTTGCTTTGGTATCAGTTATAATAATTTCTATTTCAATTAGTGCTTGCAATAATGCGGCACCAAAGCCAATAAAATTGAATGTCGACAAATGCGATTACTGCGCTATGACTATTGCCGATGGCAGGTTTGGGGCAGAGCTAATTACCAAGAAAGGACGCAGCTATAAATTTGATGATATGCAATGTATGCTTGATTATAAAAAAGAAAAGTCAGGCATTGAATACAAAATATTTTATGTTAATGCTTATAATGGTAATAATCAATTAATAGATGCAAGTAAGGCCTTTTTTGTTCAAAATGAAGGCCTTAGAAGCCCAATGGGTGGCAATACCGCGGCTTTTTTAACGCAAGACAATGCCATCAAATTTGCTAAAAATAAGAACGCCTTGGTGCAAACCTGGACCGAAATTTCAGATTGATTACTATGTATAAAAGCTGCGCTATAACCCTAATTTGCTTATGTGTAAATACTTTATTTGCAAAAACTATAGTAGTTGGAAATCAGCAAAAATTTAAAAGTGTTAAAGTAGCACTTCAAGCTATAAATGATGGTGATACTTTGATTGTAGAAAAAGGATTATACAAAGAAGGCAATATAATAATAGATAAATCTATTTGCTTTTTAGGTTCGCAATTACCTGTTCTTGATGGTGATAAAAAGTATGAAGTGCTATCTATAAAGGCAAATAATGTTGTAGTTAAAGGTTTTAAAATTCAACATTCTAGCTATGCTTCTTTAGATGACCCAGGTGGGATTAAAGTTTACGAAAGCCACAATGTAACTATAGAAAATAATATCCTTTATGATAATTTTTTTGGAATTTATTTGCAGTATAGTAAAAAATGTTTGGTAAAAAATAATAAGGTAATTGCATTGGGAAAAGAAGAACAGGAAATAGGCAATGGCATACATTGTTGGAAAAGCGATAGCATACAAATTATTGGCAATACCATTACTGGTAATAGAGATGGAATCTACTTTGAGTTTGTTACAAATTCTGTAATTTGGAGAAATAGTTCTTACAACAATATTAGATATGGTTTACACTTTATGTTTTCTAATTACGATGCCTACTTTACAAATTCATTTAAAAATAATGGCGCTGGAGTTGCTGTCATGTTTTCCAATCATATTACTATGATGAATAATACATTTCAAGAAAATTGGGGTGATGCAGCCTATGGCATGTTGTTGAAGGAAATATCTGATTGTTATTTAGCAGGTAATAATTTTAGTAATAATACTTCTGCAATTTTTATGGATGGAACCAATAGAATGAGGGTAGAAAAAAATGTATTTAAAGCCAATGGGTGGGGAATGAAAATTCAAGCAAATTGCATGGATAATACAATTGAATTCAACAATTTTATTGGAAATACATTCGATGTTAGCACCAATGGAACGCTTACTTTAAATCAATTCAATAAAAACTATTGGGATAAGTATGAGGGTTATGATTTAGATAAAAATAAAATTGGAGATATTCCTTATCACCCACTAAGTTTATTCTCTGTAATTGTTGAAGGAACACCACCAGCCATGTTACTTTACAGAAGTTTTATGGTAAGCTTACTCGACAAATCCGAAAAAGTATTACCAAGCTTAACACCCGATAATTTTATTGATAGAAATCCTTTAATGCAGGCCATTAAATTATGATAGAAATTAAAGAAATATCGAAGTCGTTTGGTAAATTAAATGTGCTCAACAATATTAATTTGCAACTAAATGCAGGGCAATGCATTGCCTTAATTGGCCCGAATGGCTGTGGTAAAACAACGCTGATTAAAAGTATTTTGGGTATGGTGTTGCCAAACAAAGGTGAAATACTTTTTCAAAAAAAATCAATAAAAAAAGATATTGAGTACAGAAGCAAAATAGGCTACATGCCACAAATAGGTAGGTATCCAGAAAATATGACTATCGGGCAAATTTTAAATATGGTGAAGGGAATCCGTAATTCAAATCAAACGTTGGATAATGATTTGTATCAGCAATTTGAAATTGAAAAAATACTAAATAAATACATGAATACATTGAGTGGTGGAACAACTCAAAAGGTAAGTTCCACGTTAGCTTTTCTTTTCAATCCTGATGTGTTAATTTTAGATGAACCTACAGCAGGATTAGATCCTTTGGCCTCAGAAATTCTTAAAGAAAAAATCATTAAAGAGCGCAGCAAAGGAAAACTGATTCTCATAACCTCTCACTTATTAAGTGAATTAGACGACTTAGTAAGTGAAATAATTTTTATTCAGGAAGGTAATCTGATATTTCATAAAGGCGTTGAAGCATTAAAAAATGAAACAGGATGCGATAAAATATCTAAATCAATCATATATGTCTTAAAACAAAAAGCTGTATGAACAGGATATTAAAATACGTGATTTTAGATATCATAAAAAATAAAATAGTTATATTTTATACGATAATTATTGCCTTATTTTCATGGAGTGCATTTAGCTTAGAAGACAATGCAGCAAAAGGTTTGCTGACTTTATTGAATATTATTTTATTAACAGTTCCATTAGTAGCAATTTTATTTGCAACTATTTATATTTATAACAGCAGTGAGTTTGTTGAACTTTTAGTAAGTCAACCAATAAAAAGAAGTAAAATCTGGTGGAGCTTATTTTTAGGATTATCTATTAGTTTAACGCTGGCTTTTATTTTAGGTGCAGGTATTCCAATATTTATTTTTGCCGATTTGTATAAGGCCCTAATCATGATTGTAGTTGGTTTTTTTATCACACTCATTTTTGTGGCATTAGCATTTTTAAGTTCTATTATAAGCAGAGATAAAGCAAAAGGCATTGGGGTTTCAATTTTATTGTGGCTGTATTTCGCATTGTTATTTGATGGATTGGTGTTATTTCTATTATTCCAATTCAGTGAGTATCCCATCGAAAATATGATGGTATTTGTAACTGCATTGAGTCCTATTGATTTATCAAGAATACTTGTATTATTGCAGCTTGATGTATCAGCTATGCTTGGCTATACAGGCGCTATTTTCAAAGACTTTTTTGGAACATATATTGGCTTGTTAATTTCGTTTACCCTTTTATTTTTATGGATTTGCATTCCATTTTACATTTCATTAAAAAAATTTAAAAACAAGGACTTATGATCATAAAAGAAATTTTAGAACAACTAAAAACATCTAAAAATCCTGTTGCTAAGGCTATACACAAGGGAGAGCATTTTAAAGTACTTGCCTTGGCTTTAAACAAAGGAATGATTTTAAAAGAACATAAAACCTCCCTCCCTGCAAAACTTGTTGTGCTCAGTGGAAGTGTAATTTACAATGAAGGTGAAAAACATCTTACATTAAATCAATTTGATCAAACAGATATTCCATTAGGTATTATTCATTCAGTAGAATGCACTTCGGACGCATTATGCTTATTAACCCAAGGTTAAATAGAAAAACATGAAAACTGATATTAAAAATCGAGAAGATATTGAAAAGTTAATCAATACATTTTACGAAAAAGTGAAATTAGATAAAACTATTGGCTATTTCTTTAGCGAAGTAGTGGCTGTAAACTGGGAAAAACATCTTCCTAAAATGTACGACTTTTGGGAAAATGTAATTTTTAATACTGGCGTTTACGAGGGCAACCCAATGCAACAGCATCAGAACCTGCATAAAAAAAGCCCATTAAGCAAGGAGCATTTTGATCAATGGCTATTTCTTTTCAGGAATACCGTGGATCAACTATTTGAAGGTGAAAAAGCTGAGCAAGCCAAACAACGTGCAACAAGTATTGCCACTGTAATGCAAATCAAAATTGTATATTAAAAAAAATGCAAAGATTTTCGATTCTAAAATTAATATAAAGTATCCACTCAATATTTTGCAATGTTAGATAAAAAACAAAAAACACTTTGTGAGCCCTTTAAAATTAAAATGGTAGAGCCACTAAAAATTACTACTGAAGAATACAGAAAAGAAGCTTTAAAGAGAGCTGGCTACAATCCATTTTTAATCGCATCAGATGATGTATTTATCGATTTACTTACTGATAGTGGAACAGGTGCTATGAGCGATAGTCAGTGGGCGGCAATCATGAAAGGAGATGAAAGTTATGCGGGTGCAAGAAGTTGGAAAGCACTCGAAAATGTTGTTCAAAAATTAACAGGCATGCCTTATATTCTTCCAACCCATCAAGGAAGAGCAGCTGAAAGAATTCTTTACGGAATTTTGGGGGGTAAAGAGAAAGTTTTTATTAGTAACACACATTTTGACACAACGCGTGCCAATATTGAATTTACTGGGGCTAAAGCAATCGATGTAATGCCCGATGAAGCTTTAGATTTGGATAAATATTTACCTTTTAAAGGCAATATTGATTTAAATAAAACCGAACTACTCATAAAACAATTCGGCAAAGAAAATATCGGTGCTATCATTATTACGGTTACTAATAATTCTGCGGGTGGACAACCCGTGAGTATGGCAAATGTAAAGGCTTTGAGAGCTATATGCGATAAATACAATTTATTACTCGTAATTGATGGTTGTAGAATAGCAGAAAATAGCTATTTTATTAAGCATAGAGAAGAAGCGTATAATAATAAAAGTTATTATGAAATAGCACAAGAAATGCTTGCTCTTGGCGATGCTTTTATTATGAGTTCAAAGAAAGATGGCTTGGTAAACATTGGAGGTTTGCTTACTTTAAAAAACGAGGAATTAAGTATTCAATGCAAAAATCAATTAATCATTTCAGAAGGTTTTACTACTTATGGTGGTATGGCGGGAAGGGATATGGCTGCATTAGCTGTAGGTTTGGAAGAAGTATTTGATAAAGATTACCTGCACTACAGAATTAGAAGTACCACGTATCTTGGTGAAAAATTAAAAGAAAAAGGCATTCCTGTAGTTTGGCCAATTGGTGGACATGCAGTTTATATAGATGCTAAGAAATTATATGCAGATATTCCATTAAATGAATATCCTGGCCAAGCATTGGTATGTGATTTATATACAAAAGGTGGCGTAAGATGCGTGGAAGTTGGAAGTTTAATGTTTGGTAAATACAATGAGCAAGGACAATTAATTACTGCCCAAAATGAACTGGTACGTCTGGCTATACCTAGAAGGGTTTACACCCAAAGCCACATTGATTACGTACTTGAAGTATTTGATGAAATTTTAGCACTACAAAATCAGAAAAGAGGTTATAAAATTATTTATGAGCCCCCATTCCTGCGGCATTTTACAGCATTATTAGAAAAATTATAGCCAATTGCTGCATAAACTTAACTATTGAAAAACAAAAAGGCAAGTCATTATCGCTTGCCTTTCTTTTATGCATATTTAAATCAATTACTTAGGTAAAAGTACATCGCCAATAACATGAATAATTCCATTTGAAGTTGGAATAGATGCTACTATTTCTGAACCGTTTACAAAAGTCTTACCATCTTTTTTAGCAATTTTTACCTTGCCCCCAAAAACCATATCAAACTCTTGTCCATCATTCATATACTCTGTTTTTAAAGAACCAACATAGGTATGATATCCTAAAATATTAGCTAGATCTTCTTTCTTTTCAGGTGCTAACAAGCCCTCTACTGTGCCTGGAGGTAATTTTTCAAATGCCGCATTGGTAGGTGCAAAAACTGTAAATGGACCTGCATTACTTAATGCATCAACTAATTCTGCAGCCTTAACGGCTGTCACCAAAGTGGTATGATCCTTACTTCCCACAGCCACTTGAACAATATTTGGACTCGAGGTTTCATCAACTACGGCAGATTGCCCTGGTCCTGCTTCAGAAGAGGCTGCCTCTGTATTTGTTGATGTTTCTTCAGTATTTCCACAAGAAGTGAGCATTGTAGCCAATGCTACAGTATACAATAAGGCTAGTTTTTTCATGATTTTAGAATTTATATTTACAAAAATCATACATAAAATACATATCCTTTATGATTCAAATCATAATGTTCAAAATCTGTGTAATTTTCTTTGATTGAACAAGGAGATATTAATGATTAAAAGTGATGTAAAAATAATTATTGCTGCAACAAACAACAATTCATTGGCAAGCGGAACCTTGGTATACGTGATAGAAAAAACACCTTGAATTGCTAATAACAATTCGTTAAATACTATACCAATTACAAATATAATTAATCCTATTTTTAAATACTTTGAGTCATCAATTAAATTGTTTAGATAAGTATATACAATTAAAAAAACAGTTGTAAACGCTAATAAAACCAAATGCAAATAGGCAATTACAATCGGTCTAAATCCAAATGCAAACTTACTGATAGCTGGAACCGTAGAACCTAATTGCAATAGTACTTTAAAGATGATTGCTACTACTACACACAATAATAGTATTTTAGCAACAACGTTAAGCTTGAACTGATGAATATGCTTGGTTAAAAGCAGTTCTTTTAAAAAAATAAGCAATCCGTAAAACTGCATGAATGCTGCTACAACAATAATAACATAAATCCCAATAGGTAAATTTAACCACAATACAGAAAGTCCATATGCGGGTATACAGGCAATAGTAAATAATTTAAAGGCGCTCTCTTCTGCATTCAAAATTATTTGTTTTGCAGATAAATAGTTAACAAATAAACCCATACAAGCAAAGAAAAACCAACCATTGTATTGAAAATGCAAATACCAATAAACTGATGCCAAATAACTATGTTGGTCAATTTGTTTTGATGCCATCATATAGCTTAAACTAAACGTGCCAAGTGTCGATAATATATTAAAAAGCATTGCGACATTCAACCATTTAACACCCTTCAAAGTGTTCATCTTTTTGCTATGCACATAAAATTTAAAACTAAACCAGAATGAAACAAAAATTGATAATGTAGAAAAAGTAATGGAATAAAATGAGTAGCCTTCCATCGAAAAGGCTATCAGCATACCATAAGCAACTATGAGGTTTGCTAAAATTATTTTTTTAAAGGAAGCTAGAATTATTTGCGATAATTTATCCTTTACACTTTGTAACATCAGCACCATAATCATCATCGAAATCCAACCACCAAAGGCAAAATGTGAATGTGCATGTTGTAAATTTTTTTGATTGAAATAGGGAAACTCAAACCCTATTTTATACCTCATTATTACACCTAATAGACTTACAATAAGTAAATTGAATATAGCAAATCGAACCCAAAATTTGAAGTCGAATGTCATACTAGTAAATTAATTTTCGTTCCACAATCTTCACTTTATTCTTTTCTTTCATTTTTGCTAAGGTTCTTATTACTGTCTCAACTCTTAATCCAGTAAAATTTGCTATTTCTTGTCTTGTAAAAGGTATTTCTATAGGTTTATTAAATAAATTTTCCTTCTTTTTATAAGCATTTAAAAAGGCGATTATGCGTGTTTCAGGATTGTTATTAATTACTTCGCGGGCAGTAGTTGCTTTATTATATAATCTTCGTGCAAATACTTGCAATAAATCCATCTTCAATTTTGGATATTCATCAAGAATCTGTAAGTACTTTTCTTTAACAATTCTAAATATCACTACATCTTCGGTAGCAACAGCAGAAGCAGGATAAGTTTCATCAATAAATAATGGTGGCTCACCAAAACTACAGTCCTCTTTAAACTCTGCCTGAGTAAACTCTTTCCCTTCAATATTGGTATTGCACATTTTTACGGTTCCATGAAGAATCTGATAATAATTTAATGGTTTATCCCCTTCATAAAAAATATATTCACCTTTCTTATATTTCTTGGCTACTCCACCCCAAGCAATTAATATATCAATTTCTATTGGCATTGTATGGTTATTTGAAGGTTTTAAATGAATTCTCTGCATTTCCTAAAACTGCCAAATTATTATCTGTAAGCAATCGCTCTATAATCTTTCTTGATTTTTTAAATTCCACATGAAAAGCACATGGTTTTTTCTCAGAACATTTACTAAAACCCATGGCGCATTGATTAAACTCAAATTTACCATCTACAGCTTCAACAATTTTCAAAACAGGTGTTTTCAATTGTTTAGGTGTAAGGAAAAAACCACCTTTTGCCCCTTTTAAACTACTTATAATGCCATTTTTAACTAACATTTGCAACACTTTTCCAAGCGTATGATCATTTTCTTCAATAGCTGTTGATAATTCTTTAATAGAATATTTTTTTTGTAATGAAGTTGCTGAAGCCAAAAATGCTAATGACTTTAATGCCGCTTGACAAGTTTTGCTAAATATCATTATGCAAATATATAAAAGTATTCAAATACTTTAATACTTTATTTATAAATAATTTATTTTGAGTATATTTACCTCTATAAACCTTATATTATAAATATTCCTTTCTAAAAGTGCTATAATTAAATCAAAAAGTGTAAAAATAAATTTAAATTTGATTTATACTTTAGCCGAAACCTTTACTTCTTTTTGTTATTTGTTTTGACCTCTTTCGATTGAAAATTTATCGAAGATAATACGTTGGCTAATTTCTTCTACTTACTTTTTCTTTTAACGTATCTACCAGATAGTAATCCATAGGCCCTAAAAACACAGTCAAAATTAATGAGGAAAGAAGTCCGCCAATGATTACCCAAGCAAGACCATTTTTCCATTCTGCTGCTGTTCCTGTTGCCATTGCAATGGGAAGCATACCAACAACCATTGAAAGAGTTGTCATTAAGATTGGTCGCATACGGCCTTTTCCTGCAATGATCAAGGCTTCTTTAAAATGTTTACCTTCTGCTTTTAATTGATTGGTAAAATCCACAATTAGAATAGTGTTTTTTACCACTAAGCCCATTAGCATAATTATGTAAGCTCCCCCTTTTTAGTACAAATCAAAATTAGACATTATTTTTCAAATTAATAGTTTTTATGCGAGAGGGCTGAGTGAAGCTGAGGCGCAGCCGAAGCGGAACGAAGCCCTCTCGCGTTTTTTTCTTTTTCATGCTTTATTCTGTATTCAACTGGTGATAGTCCATCTAGTGCATCATGAGGTCTTTCATTATTGTAATCTTTAACCCATATCTCTGTTGCTTCTCTTACCTCTTCTAAATCATTAAATAGATATGCATCTAATACACCCTCTCTAAATGACCTATTAAACCTTTCCACATAGCCATTTTGCATAGGCTTTCCTGGTTGAACATACTTAAACTCTATTTCCATCACTGTACTCCATTTCTTTGCTAAATCAGCTATAAACTCTGGACCATTATCCATTCTTATTTTTTGTGGCTTTCCATACCTATTAATTAAGTGTTTTAGCACCCATATCACTCTACTACTTTTAATTGAATAATCTGTCTCAATAAATAATACTTCTCTATTAAAATCATCTATGACGTTGAACGTTTTAAACTTTTTTCCTCCATTTATTGCATCACTCATAAAATCTATACTCCATGTTTTATTAAAACTTTGTGGTACTTCCAGTGGTTCCTTAACTCTCTGAGGCACTCTTTTCTTTACTTTTCTTCGTATTGGTAATCCCATCTTACAATAGACCCTATGTAATCTTTTATGATTAACCAACTCTCCTTTTTTCCTGATTCGAAAATAACTTTTCCAAAAACCTTCAATAGGATGATTAATAACCTGCTTATTCAAAAGATCAATAAGATGATTATCATCCTTTATCGATTTGTATTTAAAAGCACTTCTGCTTGTATTTAGCAGTCGACACGCCCTGCTGATGTCTTTAGGCCTTTCTATTTGAATATCTGATATAATTAGTCTTTTATTGCAGGGCTTTAAAGCTTTTTTTCAATAATGTATTTAGCCGTATCTAACTCAAGTGCTAAATTAGCATACATTCGTTTTAACTTTGCATTTTCCTCTTCAAGCTCCTTTACGCGCTTTAACTCACTTGCCTCCATACCTCCATAACGTTGCCGCCATTTATAGAATGTAGCACGAGAAACTCCGTGTTCTCGCGATAACTCTTCTACACTTTTTCCTTGTTCAAATTCTTTTAAAATACTTGCAATCTTGGTTGCTGAAAATTTACTCGTTTTCATTTTTTTGTTTGTTAAAGTTAAACATTTTTGTCTACTTTTAACTTATACTTTTTTTGGGGGAGCTTACAGATATTGAAAAAGCATAATAGCTATGGTTTTAATACAGCCCCCAAATCCCACAAAACCATCAAATCTTTAACAAAGCGGTTCGATATTCTGTCGGTAGACTCCACAATAGGAGTGCGGGAGCTGAAAATAAGAGCGAAGAAGCATTTGAAAGAGTTTGAAAGCAGGCGGAAACTATGTTTCCGCTTTTTTTATGGGCTACACAGCAAATAAATATTTGGAATACCCTTTGTCAATAAAATTTGAACTTTGCCACCCAGCATTAAAAAATTACTTCATTTAACGGGAAGGATCAAATGGTTTTTTTGAAATAGTGAATGATAATTTGTTTGGTACTAATTTGACTTATTAAACCTAAATGGGTTTATGAATTTTAGCATTAATTAGGGGTATTTGTGTAATTTAATTTGCCATAAGCCAGCACTTGAGTCTTGCAGTGAACAAAATTAACAACAAGGACACTATTTGTATTTACATGTACAAATAACATAACCACCAATAAATAAAAAGTTTCCTGTAACTTGAACTTCTTTGTTATTGATAATTAACACACCATTAATAGTATTTAATTCGTGTGTAAGCAATTCTTTTAAAATAATTTGTTTCTTAAATATTAGCCCTTTTTTACCATAAAGCTTATACGCAGCTTCCTTAAAACTCCAAACCAAATGATAAAACATAAACAATTTTTCATTTCTGATATATTCAAATAGTTCTTCTTCTTCAAGTGAAATAAATTTGTCTTTTATTCTTATTATTTTTTCAGAAATTAACTCTATGTCAACTCCAATGGGGTGATTAGGGTCTGTCGCCAACAAAACATAATCTCCTGAGTGAGAAATAGAAATGCCACCAAAACCAAAGCAATGCGGTTTTCCATAATCATCATAATAAACTTGGGCTTTTTCGCCACGCATTTTTTGAGCTAACAACCTGGTGCTAAGCCATTGTCTTTTTACTTTTTCGTGTTTAATGGCTGCAAAATCATCAAATTCATAGGGATGAATTGAACTTATTTTTAGTAAGGCATCTGAACTTTCGCCCATTTGCCAGAAACCTAATTTAACATCACCTCCTAATTTACTGATATATGATAATGGCATATTTTTTATTAAAATGTTGACTTTGAACGAATTTTTCAAAATAAAGATACATTTTTTTAAAGAATAATTATTTCTATATCGTTTTTTAAAAAATATTATTCATCTTTGTAAATCGTTGGTAGTTTATCTTTACTTGATAAATTACAATACTAATAACAGAAAAATATATCATTTGCTATGATAAAAATAAATAGAAAAAGCATGTTTGTTTTGGCCTTTACGGCATTAACAATTTCATTTTCAAACTCTAATGCGCAAGATGGATTATATCCATTTGAAGAAAAAGGTAAATATGGATTTATAAATCAAAGTGGTAAGGTAATCATTCAAGGTCAGTATGGCTTTGCCGATCAATTTTATGAAGGTTTAGCAGTGGTAAAGGACAAAGGCAAAAAAGGATATATCGACAAATCAGGAAAGTTAGTGATTGCGGCACAATACGATGAAGCATTTAAATTTAAAGAAGGTTTAGCAGTAGTAAAATTGGATGGCAAATGGAAATACATTGACAAAACAGGTAAAGTAGTTATAGAATCTAGTGCCGATTATACCTATAATTTTAATGATGGAGCAGCTCGTTTTCAAAAAGGTTTGAAGTTTGGATTTATTGATAAAACAGGTAAGGAAATATTACCTCCTACTTTTGAAGCGGCTTACGACTTTAGTGAAGGTTTAGCCCGTGTAAAAACAGGTAATTGGAAAACTGGAAAATGGGGTTATATTGATAAAACAGGTAAAATGGTTATACCTGCTAATTTTGATGATGCTTTTGAGTTTAAAGATGGTTTAGCCAATGTTAGGGTAGGTAATGAGGCGCGAGGTAAGTATGGATTTATTGATAAATCAGGGAAATGGGTAATTGAAGCACAATTTGATAAAGCAAATCAGTTCAGTGAAGGTTTGGCCAGCTTTAGAGTAGGTGATTTTAAAACAGGTAAATGGGGTTATATGGATAAATCAGGTAAAATAGTGATAAATCCAAAATTTGATCAAGCAATGCCATTTTCAGAAGGTATGGCATGCGTAAAAATTGGAGAAGGAAAAGAAGGTACTTGGAAATATATTGATAAAACTGGTAAAGTGGTAATTGATAAAGATTTTTCATTCCCTTCTGATTTTAAAAACGATATGGCTTTTGTGAAGGTGGGAGGCTTACGTGCAGGAAACTCTGCTTATATTGATAAAAAAGGAACTTTTGTTTGGCAAGGTGCCAAATAATAAATAATAAATTTTACCATTTTGGGAGGTTAATTGCCTCCCTTTTTATTGCAACAAATTCAAAAATAATAGCCATTATGAATGCATACATTTTTCCTGGTCAAGGTTCACAATTTTCGGGAATGGGCAAGGATTTATATCAAAATAGTGAGTTAGTGAAAAAAATGTTTGATGAAGCAAACCAAATCCTTGGTTTTGAAATCACCAAAATTATGTTTGAAGGAACCGATGAACAACTAAAACAAACCAATGTTACTCAGCCTGCTATATTTTTGCATTCAGTAGGGGTAATAAAAAATATGGGCAATAATTTTAAGCCCGATATGGTAGCAGGGCATTCATTGGGTGAGTTTTCGGCTCTTGTGGCTAATCAAACCTTGACCTTTGATGATGCTTTACGATTAGTTGCGAGGCGCGCAGATGCCATGCAAAAAGCATGTGAAATACAACCAAGTACAATGGCTGCAGTTTTAGGATTAGATGATAAAATTGTTGAAGAGGTTTGCACTTCTATTACCAATCATGTGGTAGTAGCTGCAAATTATAACTGCCCTGGGCAATTAGTTATTTCGGGTAGTATGGAAGGAATTAATGAAGCTTGCGAAAAATTGAAAGCCGTAGGTGCCAAAAGAGCCCTTGTATTGCAAGTTGGCGGTGCATTTCATTCACCATTGATGATGCCAGCTCAGCAAGAATTAGAAAAGGCCATTAGCGAAACAGATTTTAGCCATCCCATTTGCCCAATTTATCAAAACTATACCGCTAAGGCTGTTTCGGACCCTAACGCAATTAAAAATAACCTCATTGCGCAATTAACAGCACCAGTTAAATGGACCCAAACTATGGAACAAATGATTGCTGATGGGGCTACTCAATTTTACGAGGCAGGACCAGGTAAGGTGTTACAAGGTTTGGTGAAAAAAGTAAACAAAGATATGGAGGCCGTATCGGCTTAAAATAATTAATTTCTTTATTCTGCAATCACTAGAAAAACTCGTATTTGATATTCAAAATGATAGAGATTTTGAATATGCTGCTTTGGAAGTTTTTCATTTTCAAGCCAAGTTTAATGAGGTGTATAAGCAATACTTGAGCTTGCTTAAAATTAATAGTTCATCAATTAATAAAGTAAATCAAATACCCTTTTTACCAATTACTTTTTTTAAACAATTTAAGGTAGTTACAGGAGAATTTAGTCCTGCATTAACATTTACCTCAAGTGGCACCACAGGTATGGTAAATAGCAATCATTATGTAAAACACGAACAATTATACATACATAGTTTTTTAAATTGTTTCCGTACATTTTATGGAAATGAAAGCAATTTTACCTTTATATGTTTGCTACCTTCTTATCTTGAAAGAGAAGGCTCCTCATTAATTTACATGATGGATTATTTAATCAAATCAAGTAAAAATGAATTTAGTGGATTTTATCCTACCATTAATAATTCATTTCTTGATTTGATAAAACAATTACAAAACGATAAAAAACAACAGGTTTTTTTTATTGGTGTAACCTTTGCACTGCTTGAATTGGCCGAAAAATATCCATGCGATTTAAGTAACTTTATTGTTTTAGAAACAGGAGGTATGAAAGGCAGACGAAAAGAAATTACCCGAGCCGAATTATACGATATTTTAAGAAAAAATTTAAATGCAAAATCTATACACTCTGAATATGGTATGACCGAGTTGTTATCGCAAGCTTATGCGAAGGAAAATGGACAATTTTATTGCCCCAAGCACATGAAAGTATTGATTCGCGACCTAAATGACCCATTCACATTTTTAAATACAAATCAATCGGGTGTAATAAATATAATTGACTTAGCCAATATTTATTCATGTGCATTTATAGCTACCGAAGATGCTGGTAAAATTAATTACAACGGCAGTTTCGAAGTTTTAGGCAGAGTAGATCATAGTGATGTTAGAGGCTGCAATTTATTGATGAGTTAATTTTTTTATTTGATAGGGAACTCATTAATTTCTCTATTTAACTAAAGAAATTTGATTTAGGACCTAAATAAATCAACAGAATTTGTCATATAATTCCGATTATACAAAATAAATAGTCCATTAATATCGTATTATAATTTTGTTATATCGGCATTAATCATTGTAAATTTATTAAATACCATTGGGCTATTTAGTCGTCCCTCAAAAAGTCCAATTCCTATAGGCCTATTGGATTTCTTAAATAATTCGTAAAAATAAATTACCAAGAATTTGATATAATCTCATCATTTTCG